>CAVDQU010000057.1:0-15672 GCA_963611035.1 Agathobaculum sp. | reverse complement strand
GATAAACGCTGAAGGCATCTAAGCGTGAAGCCCCCCTCAAGATGAGATATCCCATACGCAGGTAGTAAGACCCCTTGAAGACGACAAGGTAGATAGGTCAGAGGTGGAAGTGTGGTGACACATGGAGCTGACTGATACTAATCGGTCGAGGGCTTGACCAAGAAGGTAAGGGAAAACAAAGGTTGTAGGTATTCGGTAGTCAGTCATTTATCAATATGTGGTTTTGAAGGTATGTATCAAAAAATAAATATTTTCAAATGCGCGAGTGGCTCAGGGGTGGAGCACCACCTTGCCAAGGTGGGGGCCGCGGGTTCGAATCCCGTCTCGCGCTCTTTTTATTTGCAGCGGAAGCCTTGATTTATCAGGGGTTCCGCTTTTTCTATGTGTCTTGATTTTGAAGACAATTGAAGACATTTCTCTTTTTTCTCTTAAATGTTTCCTCTCAGATTAAATGCTTATTCAGTTTTTATACTGAACATTTATCAACTGGCATACCATTATAGTCACCACTACTACTCTAGTTATTTCGGATATTATGTAAAGAGGAGTCGGGCTATAATAATGTGCGGGGCGTTTTTACTTGTAATGGTATATTAAAAGTGCTATGATTAATTGCTGGATGGGCAGGAAAGAAGTAGGCGGTAGTTGTCTGATTGGCCTCTTTCCTGCTTTTTTGATGTTTTTTACTAATAGGATAAAACGGTGGGGAAAAAGATATGAAAAACTTAAGATGTAAAAGCAGAAAATTCGTAAGTATACTGCTTTTAGCGGCGTTACTTGGCAGTATGCCTGCATATGCGGCGGAAAACAGGGATGATTTTAGGCCTGTGTTTGACGCAGAATATTATTATAATCAGTATCCAGATCTGCAGGAGACCGTGGGAAATGACAGTGAAGCATTGTTTAACCATTTTGTGACAACGGGCGTAAGAGAAGGCCGGTCTGGAAATGCAGAATTTAATTTGCGGGCCTATGTATTACATAACAGGGATCTGCTGGACTACTATAAAACAGATCTGTCCGCTTATTGCAAGCATTATATAGAGATTGGAAAAGCAGAAGGAAGGACCTGTTTGCCAACAGGGGATGAGCATGGTCTGATCGGCAGGTATTCTACTAATTACGATCCAACATTGCCAAGGGCAATTAATATAGGGCTTGCAGTAGAGCGGTTAAATGGAACTGTCCTGCAGCCGGGAGAAGCCTTTTCTTTTAGCCAGAAGGTCTTGCCGAGAATACCGGAAAATGGATATGTAATGGCTCCGGCGATCGGGCGCTATGAATATGGCGGTGGTATCTGCCAGGTTTCATCAACGTTGTACGCAGCTATGTGTGACGCGCTTCTGCCTGTAACAGAACGTCATCCACATTCTTCTGGTGTTTCTTATATTCCGGCTGGTATGGATGCTACCATATCAGAAGAAGGACACAAGGACCTGAAATTTGTAAATATAGGTCAGGACCCATTAAGGATCGAAGCAGAAACAAATGAGGGTACTATAACGGTTTCTCTGTATTTAGATAAGGGAGAACAGGACACTGGAAAGGAAACTTCTGAGGAAGAGATCGAAGGCCCGGCAAGAGATCTGCTGAAGAAACTATAATTTTACAATGTTTTCCAGACGCCCCTTGCAACGGAAATGTGTTTGTATTATAATGTGCGAAGGGAAAAACAAGCGGCTGCGAAGCAGACATTTGTTTTTCACGAGCCATTAACGAAGGTTCCGTCTGCGACAGCAGGCAGTAGAGCGCGTCAGCGCGGGGAACCTGAGTAACTTCAGCGAGATTTTAAAATGTTCTCCCGGAGTCTGTAAAAGGAACCGGGAGAACATTATGTATATATGGAGGAAACGAAAATGAAATTCGCAAAGAGAATGGACCGGTTTGGAGAGGGAATCTTTTCAAGACTGGCTGAGATCAAAAATAAAAGGATCAGTGAAGGAAAAGAGGTCATTGACTTAAGCATCGGTGCACCGAATATTCCCCCGGCAGAGCATATCCGCAAGGCACTTTGTGAAGAGGCTATGAAGCCGGAAAACTATGTTTATGCCATTAGTGACACCAAAAAGCTGCTGGATACGGTGGCAGACTGGTACAAGAGAAGATATGATGTGGAACTGGATCCGGATACAGAGATCTGTTCCCTTTTAGGTTCTCAGGAAGGACTGGCCCACATTGCCCTGTCTATTGCAGACGAGGGAGATATCGTTATGGTGCCGGATCCATGTTATCCGGTATTTGGAGATGGCCCCCAGATCGCAGGGGCAGAACTTTACTATATGCCTTTAAAGAAGGAAAATGATTATATTATCCAGCTGCAGGATATCCCGGAAGAGGTGGCAAAAAAGGCAAAGCTTATGGTTGTTTCCTATCCAAACAATCCTACAACAGCCATGGCGCCGGAGCAGTTCTATCGTGATCTGGTGGCATTTGCAAAGAAATATGACATCATTGTTCTTCATGATAATGCTTACAGCGAGCTGGTATTTGACGGAAATACCTGCGGAAGCTTTTTAAGCTATCCGGGGGCAAAAGAGATTGGTGTGGAGTTTAACTCCCTTTCCAAGACTTACGGCCTTGCAGGTGCCAGAATTGGTTTCTGCCTTGGAAACAAAGAGGTAGTAAAGCATCTGAAAATGTTAAAATCTAACATGGACTATGGCATGTTCCTGCCGATCCAGGCAGCAGCGGTAGCAGCCCTTACAGGGGATCAGGCCTGTGTTCATGATACTATGAAGGCTTATGAGGCAAGAAGAGACATTCTCTGTGACGGCTTCCGCTCTATTGGCTGGGAAATGGACCGTCCAGTGGCAACCATGTTCGTATGGGCTCCGATCCCGAAGCAGTATGAGTCTTCTGAAGCTTTTGTTATGGATCTGGTAGAAAAGACTGGTGTTATGGTAACTCCGGGAAGCGCTTTTGGACCTTCCGGCGAAGGCTACGTGCGCATGGCTCTGGTACAGGACAGAGAAGCGTTAGAGCGTGCGATCCATGCAGTAGATGAAAGCGGAATTTTCTCAAAGGAGAATGCATGAGAAGCTTCATGAAAGAAATCATGAAAAAATGGAAATGGAAGATCCTGATCCTGTTCTATCTCTGTTTTATATATGGCAATTCCCTGACTCCTGCGGTCATATCCTCAAAGGAAAGCGGATATTTTTTTATAAGGATACAAAACCTTCTTTCAGGAGCCGGGATTGACGCCTGGTGGCTTACAGAGCATCTGGTGCGGAAAGCTGCCCATTTTACAGAGTATGCAGGACTGGGATTTTTGCTGGCGATGAATACAGGTGCTGGAATAGCGCCTGTATTTTGCCATTTAAAACAAAATCTCACAGCAGCGATCTTCATGCCCTTTATTGACGAAACGATCCAGCTGTTTGTGGAAGGCCGTTCCGGCCAGATATCGGATGTGTGGCTGGATATGGTGGGAATTTTTGTCGGGATCATAGTCACGGTATGCCTGATGAAAATGATATGGACTGTTTTGGAAAAAAATGGGAAAAACAGGAGAAAAAACGATGAATTATAAAGTGGTAATGGCCTATGACGGAAGCCGGTACAACGGCTGGCAGAAGCAGGGAAATACAGATAAGACCATTCAGGGAAAATTAGAACAGATCTTATTTAAAATGACCGGGGAAGAGATCGAGGTCCATGGCTCCGGCAGAACAGACGCGGGAGTCCATGCAAAAGGCCAGGTGGCGAATTTTCATATTGACTGGAAAAAACTGGAAAATAATGTATCTGACCAGGAGCGAAAAAGGGAAGGTCATGGGGGAAAGAAGACGCCGGCTGAGATCATGGACTACATCAATGAATATCTGCCGGAAGATATTGCTGTTTTGTCCTGTGAAACAGCCCCGGAGCGCTTCCACAGCCGTCTTTCTGCAGTGAGAAAGACATATTGCTATCAGCTGGAAATGGGGGCAAAGAAAGACGTTTTCCAGAGAAATTATTATTATGGTCTGGGAACTGCGTTAGATGTACCTGCCATGAAAGAGGCAGCAGTTTTTCTTACAGGACAGCATGATTTTAAAAGTTTTTGCGGCAATAAAAAGATGAAGAAATCGACGGTGCGGACCATTGAAAACATAGAGTTTAAGCAGCAGGAAAGCCGTCTGCACATCTATTTTACGGGAAATGGTTTTTTACAGCAAATGGTGCGCATCCTTACAGGCACGTTGATTGAGGTGGGCCTTGGAAAATGTGCTCCTGATAAGATGAAGGAGATCCTGGATGCACAGGACCGCCAGGCAGCGGGCCCAACCGCCCCGGCCCAGGGACTGTTCCTGATAAATGTGGAGTATGAGGATAAGTGATGACTGATTTTTTAGTAAAATGTTTTGTGAAAGATTACGATAAAACAGAAGATACCCAGGTGCGCACCCAGTACGGCATTCTTGCAAGTATTGTGGGCATCTGCTGTAATCTGTTGCTGTTTGCTTCCAAATTATTTATCGGCATTCTGGTAAACAGCGTGTCTGTTATGGCAGATGCCTTTAACAACTTATCCGATGCGGCGTCATCCATTATCGGATTTATTGGCGTGCGTATGGCGGGAAAACCGGCGGACAGCGATCATCCTTTTGGACATGGGCGGATCGAGTATATTTCGGCTTTTATCGTGGCCTTTCTGGTCATTCAGGTGGGATTTTCTCTGTTTAAGACTTCTCTTGGGAAGGTTATTCATCTGGAAGAAGTCCATTTTAAATGGATCTCTGTGGTGATCCTTCTTATTTCCGTGGGAGTGAAATTCTGGCTGTCCCAGTTTAATAAAAAGCTGGGAAGCAGGATCCATTCAAAGGTAATGGAAGCAACGGCCGCAGATGCCATGGGCGATGTAATGACTACCAGTGCGGCTATTTTATCCCTTTTGGCCCTGAAATACCTGAACTGGAACATTGACGGGATCGTAGGTCTGGCAGTTTCCGTGGCAGTTATGTATGGCGGACTGAATATTGCTAAGGATACGCTGGCGCCGTTGATCGGGGAAGCCATTGAACCGGAGGTCTATGAGGAAATATCCAATTTCGTGGAAGGCTATGAAGGGATATTAGGAACCCATGACCTGATCGTTCATAATTACGGGCCGTCCCACAGCATGGCATCGATCCATGCGGAAGTTCCAAGCAATTATGACCCGGAGTACTCCCATGAGATCATTGACCGGATCGAGCGGGATGCGGCAAAGAAATTTAATATGATGCTGGTGATCCACATGGACCCGGTAGAACGGGATAATAAGCGCCTGGCCCAGTACCGTTCCTTGATCAGCCGGGTGCTTATGGATATCGATATCCGTCTGTCTTTCCATGATTTTCGTATGGTGGGATCAGGAAAAAATGTATGTCTGGTGTTTGATCTGGTAGTTCCAAGGGAATATAAACAGGCGGCTGTGGGCAGACTGAAGAACAGGATCAATAATGAAGTCAGCCGCCGGGAACCGGGATGCCGCTGTTCGATCACTGCAGAAAACAGTTTTCGTTCAGAAAAGCATGGATCAGAGAAATAAATTTTGTCCTGGCAGAAGGGAAACAGGAACGGGCATAATGGAAATGGAACTGGAAAACTGGATCAGGGACATGGCAAAGGGAGACAAAGAAGGGCTGCGGCAGTTTTATGAAGAAACGGCCCGGTCTGTATACAGCTTTATTTTCTCTGTTTTAAAGGATCCTCATGAGTCAGAAGATGTGATGCAGGAAACATTTCTGGCTGTGTGGGAACACGCAGGGGAATATGTTCCTTATGGAAAGCCGCTGGCATGGGTATTTACCATTGCAAAGCGGCTTTGTTATATGTGCCTTCGGGAGAAAAAGCGGCAGGAAGTATGGGAAGATGGGGAGATCATAGATACAGGACAACCGCAGCCCCGGCTGGAGCAGACCCCGGAGCGGACAGCTCTTTTACAGGCTTTGGATCAGTTAAATGAAACAGAGCGGCAGATCGTGCTTTTGTATGCAGCCGCGGGGATGAAGCACCGGGAAATCGCCCAGGCTTTAAATATGCCCCAGGCAACGGAACTGTCCAAATACAGCCGTTCGGTGAAGAAGCTGCAGAAATTGCTGTATGCGTAACGTAAGAACAGTAAAGAACTATAAAAAACCTCGGTTAGCATTGCATTTTATATAGGATACTGTTATAATAAGTAGTAATGAATACTACATGTTAAAATAATCGGACGACATGTTGGATAACCGGAGGATAGAAACATGACTTATAAGATCATTGGAGACAGCTGTCTTGATCTGACAGAAGAACTGAAAAAGGACCCTAAGTTTCAAATGGTACCGCTGACATTGCAGGTGGGGACTGCACAGGTGGTAGATGATGAGACTTTTGATCAGAAAGCTTTCATCCGCATGGTGAAGGAGTGCCCGGAGTGCCCGAAAACTGCCTGCCCTTCCCCTGAGATCTTTAAAGAAGCATATGAGGCGACAGATGCAGAGGCAGTATTTGTCATCACTCTTTCCAGCCACTTAAGCGGAAGCTATAATTCAGCGGCTCTTGCAAAGCAGCTGTACGAAGAAGAATTAAAGGAAAAAGGAATCCAGTCTTCTAAAAAGATCGAAGTCCTGGACTCTGAGTCTGCATCTGCAGGTCAGTTAGAGCAGGCACTGTATGTGCGGGATCTGTGTGAACAGGGACTGGGCTTTGAAGAAGTAGTGGAAAAGCTGAGAAAATTCCGTGATGAGATGCACACATACTTTGTTCTTGAAAGTCTGGACACTCTCCGCAAGAACGGCAGACTTTCCGGACTGCAGGCATTTTTTGCAACAGCTTTAAATATCAAGCCTGTTATGGGTGCTGACCATGGCGTGATTATTAAACTGGATCAGGCAAGAGGCATCAACAAGGGACTTCAGAGAATGTGTGACATTGCCATTAAAGAAGCAGGAGATACCACGGGAAAACGTGCCGTTGTATGCCATGTAAATATTCCTGAAAGAGGAGAATACGTAAAGCAGGAACTGGCAAAGAGGGCAGAATTTAAGGAGATCGTTGTTACAAACGCAGCTGGCGTAGCTACCGTATATGCAAATGACGGCGGTATCGTGCTGGCGATCGGTTAGATTAATTAACAGGATTAAAAAATGAACAGAAAAAAATGGATATGCACAGCGGCCGCTATTACAGGGCTGCTGTTAGCAGTTATAGCAGGTTTATCGATCCGGCATATGAAAAACAGTTCTTATGTAAGCGCCAGTGAGCTGGCGGGGCAGAAGAGAACGGAAGTGGCCGGGGAGTTGGAAAAAAATGGAAATTTAGGGCTGGCAGAGGACCAGGAAAATGGCGTTGATGCAGAAAAAAAGGAAGGCAATGTGAGCGAAAGCGGCAGTGCTGGTCAAAATGCAGAAGACAGAAACCCTGAAAATGAAAGTGGTATGAATGGATCAGAAACTGATAGCCAGGAAAGCGCGGCTGAGTCCGAAACAGAGTCTGAGGCAGAGGTGGCAGACCAGCCAGTAAACTTAGTCTTCTCCGGTGACATTCTTCTGTCAGACCATGTGGTGAACGCTTATAAAAAAGGCGGTATCCGGGGCGTTCTGGACAGCCAGTTCCAGTCTGTGATCGATGAAGCGGACATTTTCATGGCAAATGAGGAATTTCCTTTCAGTACCCGGGGAACAGCGGCAGAGGATAAGCAGTTTACATTCCGGGCGGACCCGTCTTTGATCTTTGTCTTCAAAGAACTGGGGATCGACATTGTAACACTGGCAAATAATCATGCTATGGATTACGGTACAGATGCGTTGCTGGATACCTGCGATACCCTGGATAAAGCCGGTATCGCCAGAGTTGGCGCAGGAAAGAATTTAGACGAAGCCAAAGCACCGGTGATCTTAGAGGCTCAGGGTAAGAAAATCGGCTTTTTAGGAGCTTCCAGAGTCATACCAGTAGGTTCCTGGAATGCCACTTCCACAAAGCCGGGTATGCTTACCACCTATGATCCGAAAATACTTGTGGATGAGATAAAGAAACTGCGGGATCAGTGTGATTATCTGGTGGTATATGTCCACTGGGGTATTGAGCGGAATGAGACACCGGAGGACTATCAGAGATCTCTTGGAAAGCAGTATATAGACGCAGGGGCCGATGTGGTCATTGGCAGCCACCCACATGTGCTCCAGGGGGTGGAATATTATAAGGGAAAGCCTATTGTATACAGCCTTGGCAATTTCATTTTCGGAAGCAGTATTCCTAAAACAGCGCTCCTTAAGGTGCAGTGGGACGGACAGGACAGCCAGCTGACCTTTGTACCGGGAACATCTTCCGCCGGATATACCAGAGTGCTTGAAGATGCAGCCCAGAAGGCAGATTTTGCCTCTTATATGACGAGGATTTCTTATGGGGTGACTGTTGAGGAAGACGGAACCGTGGTGCCGCAGGAGTAAGCAAAAGTGCAGTAAAGCCAGAACAGATGAAACTGATTTTCAGGCTTTACCGGGGCAAATGGGATACATAGTTTTGTCCTTGGTAAGCCCCACGCTCTTTAAAACGCTTATGCAGCTGATTGAGCACAAGCCGCTTATTCCCGCTCCATAAAGGTGCGATCAAAAGATTTTTCGGCCCGTCACCAGTCATGCGGTGAATGGTGATCCGGGGCGGCAAAAGCGTGATACAGTCGATCACAAGGTCAATATATTCTTCCATAGAAAATACATGAAAGGGATCTGTCTGGTAAACATCTGCCAGGTCGGTCCCTTTTAATATGTGGAGAAGCTGCAGCTTGATTCCGTCAATGGGCCGGTCTGCCAGATATTTTACCGTTTCCTCCATCTGATCCGTGGTTTCACCGGGAAGACCAAGGATCACATGGACGATCACGGTAATGCCTGCTTCTTTCAGCCGCATTAATGCGTCCTCAAAGACAGGAAGTTCATAACCTCTGCGGATAAAACGTGCCGTTTCTTCATGGATGGTCTGCAGGCCCAGTTCCACCCAGACCGGTTTCCTACGGTTTAATTCTTTTAACAGGTCAATAATATCATCTCCCAGACAGTCCGGTCTTGTGGCAATGGAAAGAGCAGCAATATCTGGGTGACTGACCGCCCGCTGAAACAGTGGCTTTAAATAAGAAACTGGCGCATAGGTATTGGTAAAAGACTGAAAATAGGCAATGTAATTGCAATCTTCACCAGAGCCAGTTTTATTGCTTACCCGTCCTTTAGCAGCTTCGATCTGTTCCCATACATCACTTTGTAACTCTTCCGCAAAATCACCAGAACCACCTTCGCTGCAGAAAATGCACCCCCTGGTCCCGCAGGTGCCGTCCCGGTTGGGACAGGTAAGACCTGCGTCCAGTGACAGTTTATATACTTTATGTCCAAATGTATGTTTCAGCTCCCAGTCAAGGCTGTGATAGGGGCGGCCGTTCCAGTTGTGTTCCAGTTCCATGCAAAGCTCCTTAAAAATAATTCCGGTCTGCCTGCATGACAGGAACCGGTGTTATATGTACGTCCAGTTATAACAGAAAAAATGTCCGCTGTCTATGTAATATCCGTGCAACATCGAAAAATATTGTATTGTAGCAGATGGGGCATTTGTGCTAGACTGATGTCAGAGAGCCGGAACGGGTGAAAAGGAAGGCGGTCTATAACAGCCAGAATAACCGGCAGAAAAAGGAGATGGCAGCTATGAATGTATGTGAGACCATGAAGCAGTTAAACAGCGAAAGAGCGGATGCATTTATGCATGAACTTTATGGAAAAGGGGCAGCTGAAAATAAAGCAAGATATGAGAAGGTACTGAAAGGCTTTGAAGAGTCTTTTGGAGACAGCAAAGAAGTTCTTCTTTTCTCATCACCAGGCCGTACAGAGATCAGCGGAAACCACACAGACCACAATCACGGCAAGGTGCTGGCTGGCAGCATCAACTTAGACTGTGTAGGCGCAGCAGCAAAGAACTATTCCAGCCATGTGCGGATCATCAGTGAGACCTATAATCAGGACATTACCATTGACTTAAATGATCTGGAGCCAAGTCCGAAAAAAGCAGGAACAACAGATCTGATCAAAGGCATTTTAAAGGGTTTTGAGACCTCAGGATACAGTGTTGGCGGCTTTAATGCATATGTTACCAGCAACGTGATCAGTGCAGCAGGTGTCAGCTCATCCGCTTCTTTTGAGATGCTTATGTGCTCCATGTTAAATGCATTTTTCAATGAAAGTCGTATGGACAATGTGGCCTATGCCCACATTGGAAAATTTGCGGAAAATAAATACTGGGACAAGGCATCAGGACTCCTTGATCAGATGGCATGTGCAGTAGGCGGCCTGATCACTATTGATTTTGTAGAGCCTATGACACCGGTTGTACAGAAGATCGATTTCGATTTCCAGGCACAGAATCACAGTCTAATCATTGTCCAGACTGGAAAAGGTCATGCTGACCTGAGCGCAGAGTATTCTTCTATTCCAGAAGAAATGAAGAAAGTATCAAAATTTTTCGGAAAAGATGTGTTAGCCCAGGTTTCAGAGGAAAAAGTGATCAAACATCTTCCTGAGATCCGTAAATTTGCAGGAGACCGTGCGGTGCTGCGTGCATTACATTTCTTTGAGGAAAATAAGAGAGTAGAGGCAGAGGTAGCAGCATTAAAAGAAGGACGTTTCAATGATTTCCTGGAAAATATCACAGCTTCCGGAAACTCTTCCTGGAAATGGCTGCAGAACTGCTTTACCACCAGCAACAATGCAGAACAGGGAATTACCATTGCCCTTGCTTTAACAGAGTTATTCATCGCCCAGAAGCAGAGAGGAGCCTGCCGCGTACACGGAGGCGGTTTCGCCGGTGTCATTATGGCAATGCTTCCAAATGACCTGGTTGAGGAATATACAGAATACATGGAGAAGTGCCTGGGAGAAGGCTGCGCTTATAATATGAGCATCCGGCCTTATGGTGCGATCTGCGTAAGTGAACATTTATAAGATTTATAAAAATAATTGAACGGAGATATGAGAATGCCTTCTGAGGAACAGTAAGTTTTTCAGAAGGCATTTTTGCTGCATGAAGATGATCTGCGCTACACCTTTAAAATAAAATGATTTTTGTGAAAGTCAAGGATCCCGTCTTTTCGCATTTTTCCAAGCTCCAGTGACAGACCGCTTCGCTCTACTGCAAGGTAATCTGCAAGCTGTTGTCTTGAAAAAGGAATATCAAATTCATATTTTCCAAGCCTTTGTGCTTCAGCGGAAAAATAAGACATAAGCTTTGAACGTGTAGTGCGCTGTCCCATATGGGTAAGTTTTTCATTAACATGCAGATTTTTCATGGCAAGTTCGCCTAACAGGTTACGGATCATACGGCTGTGGTGGGCGCAGGCGGACGGACATATATTTAAAATGCGTTTTACATTTAAAAACATGACAGTAACAGGTGTTTCGGCCAAAACGCTTATATTCAGGACAGAGCCGGGAGCGCAGGCATAAGCAGCGGCAAAGGTCTGTCCGGGGCCTGCCTTGGATATGATATTGCGGTTGCCCCAAATGTCCTCCTGTATGATCAGGATATTGCCTGACAGTACAAAACCGATGGACTCCGTTGTGTCGCCAGTACGCAGAAGAAATGTATCCCTGGGAAAAACCTCTTTTTTAGCATTAAGGCAGGAAAGCATGGCTGTAAGTTCGTTTTCAGAAATACCGGAAAAAAGTTGGGAAGACCGGATAACAGATAAAAAATCGTTCATAAAAACCTCTTTTATTTAAAAATATTGAAAAATCAACCGACTTGTTGAAATTATTTTATTATAATAAAAACAGAAAATCAAGAAGACATTGTCTGGAAACGTAAATTCCAATTCAAATACAAAGAAAGAGAGGATTTTAAATGGATAACAAAATGTTTTGTTTTCAGTGTGAGCAGACAGCAGGCTGTACCGGCTGCACAGGAAAAGCAGGTGCCTGTGGGAAAAGCGCCGATGTGGCAAAACTTCAGGATCAGCTGACAGGAGCACTGATCAGACTTGCACAGGTGGTTGATCATACTGCAGAGGTAAGCGCAGATACATGGAAGTTGGTGATCGAAGGCCTATTTACCACTGTGACAAATGTAAGTTTTAATGAAAAAACATTAGGGGAACTGATCGGGCGTGTGCATAAGGAGACAGAAAGACTTGCATCTGAAAGTTCTGTCTGTTCCACAGCAGACGGACAGTGCGGTGATTACGACATGGAAAAAGTCTGGAATGCCCAGGAAGATATCCGGAGCCTTAAATCCCTGATCCTTTTTGGTGTGCGCGGTATGGCGGCTTATGCACATCATGCCATGGTGCTGGGGTATACAGATGAGGAAGTAAACCGCTTTTTTGCAAAGGCTCTTTGTGCTGTTGGCGAAGACTGGGGCATGGATGAGCTGCTGCCGGTCGTTATGGAAGTTGGCGAGAAAAATCTTAAGTGTATGGCTCTTCTTGATAAGGCCAATACAGAAAGCTATGGTACACCTGTGCCTATTACGGTTCCTCTGACTGTGGAGAAAGGGCCATTTATTGTAATTTCTGGTCACGATCTTCATGATCTGAAACTGCTGTTAGAGCAGACGGAAGGAAAAGGCATCAATATTTATACCCATGGTGAAATGCTTCCTGCACATGCTTATCCGGAACTGAAAAAATATCCTCATCTTAAGGGCAATTTTGGAACTGCATGGCAGAACCAGCAGAAGGAATTGAATGAGCTTCCGGCACCGGTGCTGTTTACCACCAACTGTCTTATGCCACCAAAGGACAGCTATGCTGACCGTGTATTTACTACAGCAATGGTATCCTATCCGGAAATGGTCCATATCGGTGAAGAAAAAGATTTTACACCGGTCATTGAAAAGGCGTTGGAGTTAGGCGGTTATCCTGAGGATCAGGCATTTACAGGTATCAATGGTGGCAGCACCGTTATGACTGGCTTTGCAAGAGGTACAGTGCTTGGCGTAGCAGATAAAGTGATCGAGGCAGTGAAGGCAGGCGCGATCAGGCATTTCTTCCTGGTGGCTGGCTGTGACGGAGCACGTCCGGGCCGCAACTACTACACGGAGTTTGTGAAGCAGACACCGGCAGATACAGTGGTACTGACACTTGCATGTGGCAAATACCGCTTTAATGACCTTGATCTGGGAACCATTGGCGGCTTACCCCGTCTTATGGATGTGGGACAGTGTAATGATGCTTACAGTGCGATCCAGATTGCAGTTGCCCTTGCAAATGCTTTTGGCTGTGGCGTGAATGATCTGCCTCTGTCCATGGTGCTTTCATGGTACGAACAGAAAGCAGTCTGCATTCTGCTGACTCTGCTGCATTTAGGTATCAAGAACATCCGTCTTGGCCCTACACTTCCAGCATTTATTTCACCAAATGTATTGAACTATCTGGTGGAAAACTTTGGTATTGCACCGATCACTACTCCGAAAGAAGATTTAAAGCAGCTTCTGAAATAAATAGTGTTGTAAAAATGATATAAAAAATACTCCTCACCGCTGTGATATCAGTAGTGAGGAGTATTTTTTGCATACATATCGCAAACACACCAGTAACGTGTTCACTGATCATGTGCTCATCATTTCTTATGATAACTGTCCAGTAACTGTTTCTTCATCTGCCACAGTTCATTGGAAAGGTCTACATGGACTGTGTGCGGATTTACCAGACGTTTGGACTCATCCCATAAGGTATCCAGTTCCTGTTTGCAGTATTTCTGGATATCCATTACCTTTGGTGACTCATAAACACATTCGCCGTTTAAGAAGACTGGAACTAACAGCTCACGCATGGTGTAGGTGCCAGGTGCCAGCAGTGTCTTCTTCCAGGTCTCCTGCGGGTCAAAGAGGAGAAGAGAGTTGTTGGTATCAAACTTTTCACCTACCAGGCAGATCAGGTCAGCGATGATCTTGCCATTTTCTTTGTCATAAATACGGTAAATGGTCTTGTTTCCTGGATTGGTGATCTTTTCTGCATTTTCAGATAATTTGATCTTTGGAATGAACTCACCGGTGGTCTTGTCCTTTACAGCAGCTAACTTGTAAACGCCGCCGAAAGATGGGCAGTCCTTAGCAGTGATCAGGTTGGTGCCAACGCCCCAGGAATTAATAGTAGCGCCCTGTACCTTTAAGCTGTCGATCAGATATTCATCCAGGTCATTGGAAGCGGAGATCACAGCATCTGGGAAACCGGCTGCATCAAGCATTTTCTTTGCTTTCTTTGACAGATATGCCAGGTCGCCGCTGTCTAAACGGATACCATAAAATGTAAGCGGAATGCCTGCTTCTCTCATTTCCTTAAATACTTTGATCGCATTTGGAATACCGGATTTTAAGGTGTCATAAGTATCAACTAAAAGGATACATGCAGATGGATACAGCTTTGCATAGGTACGGAAAGCAGTCAGCTCATCTGGGAAGCTCATGATCCAGCTGTGTGCGTGGGTTCCTTTTACGGGAACATCAAACATTTTTCCGCAAAGGACATTGGAAGTACCAATACAGCCTGCGATCATGGCAGCTCTTGCACCGTAAGTACCTGCATCAGCACCCTGAGCACGGCGAAGGCCAAATTCCATAACGCCGTCGCCCTTTGCAGCATGAACGATACGCTCTGTCTTGGTAGCGATCAGGCTCTGGTGGTTGATAATGGTAAGAAGCGCGGTCTCAACCAGCTGGGCCTGCATGATCGGCGCGATCACCTTAATTAAAGACTCTCTTGGGAATACGACGGTACCTTCCGGAATCGCGTAGATATCGCCTGTAAAACGGAAGGTGCGAAGATACTCTAAAAAGTCCTCTTCAAATAAATTTAAACTTCTTAAATATTCAATATCGCTTTCATCAAAGTGAAGATCTTTGATGTATTCAATAGCCTGTTCCAGACCGGCACAGATGGCAAAGCCGTTTCCATGGGGGTTGGTACGATAGAACATATCGAAGATGACAGTTTCATTTGCGTCTTTTTCCTTAAAATATCCCTGCATCATCGTCAGTTCGTACAGGTCAGTGAGTAGTGTAAGATTTCTGTGGTCCATAAATTGACTCCCTCCTGGTATGCAGTCTGGTTTTTGTGTAAAAAGCGGCTGCGTCCGGCTTTCTGTAAAGTTTTCCGTAACAATATAGCATATTTGTGTAAAAAAAGAAACATATTGTGAAGAGATTCACAATCATTATATTCATATGACAAGACATATGCTTTGACAATAAAATATCAAGCATCTATTTCCTGTGCCCTAACTGCCAGAAAGCCACAGCACTGGCTGCCGCCACATTCAGTGAGTCTACTCCGTGGAACATGGGAATGAGAACAGTGTAGTCGCAGGCTGCGATGGTAGTATCTTCCAGTCCTTCCCCTTCTGTACCAAGGATGACCGCCAGTTTTTCATGGGAAGCTAAAGCAGGATCGTCAATGGATACGGAATCGTTTTTTAATGCCATGGCAGCAGTCTTAAAGCCCAGATCCTTAAGAGCCTTCATAGCATTACCAGGCCATGAGTCTTTAGGAAGAATGGTCCATGGGATCTGGAATACTGTTCCCATGCTTACGCGGGAAGCACGGCGGTATAACGGATCAGCGCAGCCATGGGTGAGAAGCACAGCGTCCATGCCAAGGGCGGCGGCAGAGCGGATGATAGCCCCTACATTGGTAGGATTTACCACATTTTCCAATATGGCAATGCGGCTGGCATTTTTACATACTTCTTCTAC
>CAVDQU010000056.1:0-15765 GCA_963611035.1 Agathobaculum sp. | reverse complement strand
CAGACAATCGCATCAAATTCATATCCCGGTTCAAAGCTTCCCACTTTTCCAAAGAAAGCTCCGCCGCCTTTGGTTGCCATGTAAAATACTTCTTCAATGGTCAGCGGTTTTAAAGATGCATCTAACAGTCTCCAGCGAAGCTTGGATGCCTGGATCCCATGGGCCATGGCCGCAAACAGGTTTTCACTTGTTCCGCCTGCCACATCACTTCCCAATCCAATATTCATTCCTTCTTCCAGATAGCGTCTCACAGGTGCTGCACCGGAGGAAAGATTAGTGTTGGAGTCAGGGCAGTGGGCAATAAATACACCATTTTCTTTCATACGGGCGATCTCTTCTTCCCCGGAATAGACGCAGTGGGCCATGATCGTAGGACATTCTCCTCCAAACAGCCCGAAATGGTCATAAGCATCCCCGTAAAATTTAGACCAGGGGCATAATTCCTTTACCCAGGCAATCTCTCCCGGATTTTCAGATAGGTGAGACTGCATCGGCAAGCCAAAATCCTTCTGAACTCCTTTTAACCGTTCCATCAGCTCATCCGTGCAGCTGGGGGTAAACCGGGGCGTAAGGATGGGCCTTGTATGGTCATAATTTTTGTCAGCCACCATTTTCAGCCACTCTCTAGTCGCTTCTTCCGACTCTTTCGCAGACGGCTCCCGCAGATAATCCGGGCAGTTCCGGTCCATATTTACTTTTCCTACCATGGTAGAAAGACCGCTCTCTTCCAGCAGATCCATAAGCAAAATGGTAGCTTCTTTGTGGACTGTGGCGAAAATACAGGCTCTTGTGGTGGCACTTTTTCTCATCTGTTCTGCAAAGATGCCATATGCTTTTTTCGCATATTCCAGATCCTTGTATTTTGCCTCTTCCGGAAATGTATTGGTCTCCAGCCATTCAAGAAGCTCCATATCCATTCCAAGTCCCCTGAAAGAATACTGCGGAGCATGAACATGAAGATCTGTAAGTCCCGGAATGATCAGCCGATTCCCCATATCTTCTATCAGGATACCCTGAAATGGTTCTGGAAGTATCGGATAAATTCCCTGAACTTTTCCGCTTTCACAAATGAGATAACTTTGTTCGTTTATACACAATTCTTTACTGTCTTTTGTGTATACAATATTTCCTTTTAAAGCAAATGTGTTATTTTCCATATGTTTTCCTCCTCAATTTCAGGCCCCCCTGACATCTTTACCCCAATGTCATAAATGCATAGCGGAAAACGAAAACTACTGCGATCACTGCTGTAAGTAACTTTACATCCTTTGCCTTATTTGTAAAAACCTTTAACAGGCAGTAAGTGATCAGTCCCATTGCAATACCATTTGCAATAGAATAAGTAAACGGCATGAAAACGATGGTGCAGAAAGACACCACTGCATCTGTTGTTTCCGAAAAATCCACTTCTTTGATATTTCCAAGCATCAATACGCCTACATAGATCAATGCCGAAGCAGTAGCAGCTGACGGCACAATACCAACCACAGGCGCCAGAACGATTGCTGCCAGAAATGCAAGTGCCGTCACAAAGCTGGTCATTCCTGTTCTTCCGCCCTCTGCAATACCTGCACTGGATTCTACCACAGTGGTAACCGTGGAAGTGCCTAACAATGCACCGGTTGCTGTAGAAATAGCATCTGCCATCAAAGCTTCCTTCATGTGGATCACTTCCCCGTTTTCATCCAGCAGACCGGACTGCTTTCCGGCTCCCATCAGCGTTCCCATGGAATCAAACATATTTACCAGTGAGAAGCTGAGAACCAGCATGATAATGGTAAACACGGCCTCTGCCGTACTCTTGCCTTCAAATAAACCTGCTACATCCAGTTTAAACAAGGATACTTCCCCGAAATCCCTGAACTTATTTACCAGATTCAGATCAAAAGAAGATATTTTCGTTACTCCCAGAGGAATACCCACTAATGTAGAAGCGACAATTCCCAGAAAAACAGCACCTTTTACTTTTCTTGCGTTCAACACAGCGATCACGATCAGGCCAAACAAAGCAACCAGTGCTCCGCAGATCAGTTCTGTATTTTCTCCGTTTCTCCACTGAGCAAAGTCTACCATACTTACAAGAGTAGAGGAATTACCGACTACAATGCCTGCATTTTTTAATCCTACAATGGTAATAAATAATCCGATCCCGGGTGTAATTGCTGCTTTCACAGGCTCCGGTATGGCCCGGATAATCGCTTCACGCAGCCCCACAGCTGTGATCACAATAAACAGAACACCGGATAGAAATACGATTGTCAGTGTCTGATTATAAGTATACCCCATTCCTAACACTACTGTATATGCAAAAAATGCATTCAGTCCCATTCCCGGTGCCTGAGCCAATGGCACTTTGGCATAAACAGCACAAAGAAAGGTTCCGATAAATGCGCCGATACAGGTACCAATAAATACACCGTTTGATATTTTAGACGCCATTGTCATGTCACCGGTGATCACAAATGGGTCTGCTAAAATCTGCGGATTTAAGATCAGGACATAGGCAACTGTAATAAACGTTGTAATACCGGCCAGTATCTCGGTACGCATATTTGATCCGCTCTGTGAAATCCCAAAAAATCTTCCGAAAAAACCTTCCCTTTTTTCCATAAAATAAAGCCTCGCTTTCACATATTTTCTTCACTGACAGCCTATATGCGTTCTGGTGTTTACGGCACCTCCTTTTTTTAACTATGTTCTCCGGTCTTTTAATCTCCCCGTTGCATAAGGATTTTATATTCAACCTGTATCCTTACCTTCAGATATAAAAAGGAGCTACGCACATGCGCAGCTCCCTACCGGATCGATCTTCATCTGTCACCAAATCCGCATAACGTAAACATACAGTCAGGCGCGTACCTGCTGTATGCACTATGTAGTCAACTATTTACGGCAGTTGGTAGAAACTTCGGACCCATCTCCGGAATATACATATGAAATCTGCTTTATGAAGTTGTCCTCATTATAGGCTTTTTAATCTCCGGTGTCTATAGATAATAAGTATCGAAAATATTTTTTATTTTTGTATGTATTGTACAATTTTTTTGTGTGTTTACAATGGTTGTAAAATCCCCCGCCCCATGTTATAATCAATCTGTTGTCGCACCCTATTCTGGCAACAGAAGGGAGGCGGGAAAATGGCTATATTTACAACTTTTCTTGGCTACACTCATCATAGCATATGCTAAAAATCAAATCAAGTATTCATCGCAATAAAAATGCCCCCACTTTTGTCAATCTATTTTCAACCAGCAAAATTATTTTACAGCCACAGCACCTTTACCTTATCTCCCGCTTTCACCGGCCCGCTTCCTGCCGGTATCTCGATCAGGCAGTTGCAGCCTACCATGCTGCGCATCTGCCCATTGGCCTGCTGGTCCGGAAGCCAGACTTCTTTTCCAGCCGCTTTTCCCCGCAGGAAGCGGCGTTTCCGGCTGTCTTTTGAGAAACCGGTTACAGCTGTGAGAGTTTCCCTACGCAGCTTTAAAGAGGGATCCCCCATTTTTTCCGACAAGATCAGACGGGTAAGCATTTCAAAGGGGATCGCTGCAGAAAACGGATTGCCGGAAAGTCCCAGAAACAGTACGTCGTCTTTTATTGCCGCCAGCGTAGGCATACCTGGTTTTATTGCGATCCCATGAAATAAGATCTCTGCTCCAATTTCAAGGAGCGCCTCTTCTGTGAGATCCTTCTGTCCTACGGAAACGCCTCCTGTGGTGATGACCAGTTCTGCCTGCTCTGCCGCCTCATTTAAGGCTTTTGTCATAATTCCCAGGTCATCTCCTACCGTCCGGGTCATCGTGACTTCGGCGCCCAGCTGACTTAAACGGGCTTTCATGTATACAGTATTCGTATTATATATTTTACCAGGTGTTAGAGGCGTTCCTGGCTCCACTACCTCGCTGCCGGAAGAAACAACTGCTGCTTTGACTCTCTCATACACAGGCAGTTCCATGATCCCGTTTCCGCTGGCAACTGCCAGCGCTGCCGCATCGATCTTTGTGCCTGCATGAAGCAGGATATGGCCTTTTTTGTACTCTTCCCCTTTAAAACAGATGCTGCATCCCGGCTCTACTTCTTTGTATATCTGGACTATGTCCTCTCCTTCATCTGTGTCTTCCTGGCGGAGAACACAGTCAGCACCGGCCGGTATCATGGCACCTGTCATAATGCGGACCGCTTCTCCCGGTCTTACCTGCACATCTAAATGGTCTCCTGCATAGATCTTTCCTGTAACCTTCAGCTTAACCGGAGTATCTGTACCTGCCCCCACACTGTCCTTAGAGAGCAGGGCATATCCATCCTGGGCCGAACGGCTGAATGGCGGCATATCAAGGAGTGCATCCACATCCTCAGAGAGCACCAGTCCCAGACAGTCCTCTAACGGTTTTTTCCCAACTTTCCCCGGTGATATATGATCCATAAGAATATCCAGCGCCTCTTCCAGACTGATCCGCATCGGTAGCTCCTCCAGTTTTATTGTCTACACGCAATATTTCAAAGCATATTATACCCAAAATGGCGGTTCTGTCAATTAAACTTCTTTTTATAAGAGTTTTACTGCCAGCATGGTCAGATCATCAAACTGCGGTGCCGCCCCCACAAACCGGTCAACTCCCGTCTTCATATTGAAAAGAAGTGTCTTAGGATCTGCATCCGGTGTTTTATTTAATTCTTCCTGAATACGGTCTGTTCCGAAAAACTTCTGTTTTTCGTCGGAGGCCTCTGCAAGGCCGTCTGTATAAAGAAACAGTGTGCCTCCCCGATCAAGGTGAAAAACATATTCCTTATAAGAAATTCCATCCATAACGCCAATGGGAAGCCCATGGGGATCCTTAAAAAGTTCAAAGGTTCCATTTCCCTTTTTCAACATCGGATATTCATGCCCTGCATTGGCAGCTACGATTTTTCCGGTGGAAAGGGTCAGGATTCCGAACCAGACTGTCACAAACATACTGGACTGGTTATGCTGGACGATCATTTTGTTTGCCTCTTCAAGAACCGCTTTAGGGGATGCTCCCATGATCGCAAAATTGTGGATCACGATTTTCGAGATCATCATAAACAAAGCGGCCGGAATCCCTTTATCCGACACATCTGCGATCACCAGTCCCAGATGATCGTCATCGATCATGAAAAAGTCATAGAAATCGCCGCCGACCGCCTTTGCCGGAGTCATGGAACCGTAAAGAGTGAAGCGATCATCCTTCGGGAAGTTGCTTGGAATTGCATCCTTCTGGATCTGCGCTGCCAGAACAAGCTCTGCCTTTCCTTTTTCCCGTTCTACGGTCATCTGGCGGATATTTTCCATATTTCGGATGGTATCCTCTTCCATTTTCTCAATGGATGTCCCCAGTGCATGCAACTCCGATATGGTGCTCAGTTCAGAAAGCTTCATCTCGTAGTTGCGGCTGTTCTCGTTCGCAAACCGCTCTGCTTCCAGAGCTAACTGGCGCACCGGTTTTACAAACTGGCGTTTCAGGTAGATCGCCGTGCCGATCGATACCAGCACAGAAACAGCAAGGACAACGGCTGCCACTTCCCGCAGATAACGATAACGTCCTACAGTGAGTTCCTTCATCGGTCTTTGCACACAGAGGATCGCCGTAACAGAACCATCTGACCCATGGATAGGGATCAGGGACGTGATATGGGGATCTTTTCCTCTAAGATCTTTTAAACGATAGATTGTACCGCGCTGCAGCCCGTTTTCGTAGATATCACGGTAAATCGAACGGTATTCCTCGTTAGTTGTACTCCGTTCAAAACCAACTTCCCAGGGTGTATATCCGCTATCTTCGGAAACGACGTTAAGGACGGACCAAAAGCGGTTGTAGTCACTTTTATCCACTGCGATCACATAGATTAACGTAACGCCCTGTGTCTGACAGAGCATTTGCAGCTGTTTTAGTTCGGCCTGGTATTCACTGTCATTTCCGCCGGACTCCAGAAATTCGCCGATCCGGTCACCATCTACCACGGAGGCGGCTGTTTCTGCGGTCTGAAAAGCAAAATCGTTGTAACTTCTTGTCAGGGAATCCGTAAACAGTGCATAACCGATCCCGCTGACGATCACACTGAATATCAACAGGATCATCACATTTCTGCTGATGATCCGAAAGGATAAACTTCGTGTGCTATATTTCTTTTTCATAATTCATTCTACCATCTTTCTTTATCTTAACGGACATTCGTTCTCTTTTACAGAACCAGTTTGATGACCGCCGTATCTGCATAGGTCAATGGTTCGTTATGGATAAAGAATATTTTTCCGTCAGCCGGTGCATACAAGGTTTCGATCAGTTCACTTTCATAGGGGTGAAGGATATTGGCAAGAGGCTGTCCCATATCCACCCGGTCACCGGCTTTTACAAGGGGTTCAAAGATGCCGGATTCAGAAGTCCTGACCGGTATCAGGTCTGTATCAAATACTACCTTGGGGCTGATCAGTGACGGTCCCAGATAGTTGACGATTCCCTGTGCCGACAGGAAGTTTAATATCGCTAATACAGCCTGTCCCGCACCATTGGGGCTGATCTGCTCGGTTGTGGTGGTATAAAGGGAAAATGCCTGTGTATCCCATACCTGCCAGTTATAATTTAAGGTTGCCGTATCATAAGGACGTACCTTGCGGACGACTACATAGGGCAGTCCAAACTGCAGGGCAAGCTCTGCCTTGCTGTACCCTTCTTCCATCAGCCGCACATGGGGAACAAAATCTCCCGGCATATAAAAGGAAGTAAACTGGATCCCGAAACGGTATTTTGAGATCTCACGGAAAACACCGTCTGCGATCCGCTGGGTTGTCTCACCCAGATCATAGCCCGGAAACATACGGTTAATATCCGTATTGTCCGTAGGCCAGAACCGTTTCTGGATATTCATCGAATAGGGGTTTAAAGACGGGATGATCAGGATCTTTTGTCCTTTCTTGATCCGGTCTTCTGCTTCTAACTGGCGAAACTTCTTGATCAGCTTGGAGCAGCAATAGATCTGCTGTACCTCATTGCCCCGTGAATTTCCTACAATGCAGACCGATTCTTCCCCTTCGCCGAATTCATATCCCGTAATCCTGAAATCGTCCCGGTAAAGACCCTTCATCTCATAAATAATGCGTTTATGCATGTTCGCAGATCTCCTTTCTCAAAAGGCGCCCCATAAGAGAGCCTTCGCCTACCACCGGATAATCACGGATCGTAAATAAAATCCCATCCATAGGTGCTGTCACCTCATCTAACACCACTCCGGCTAAAGGATCTACGATTTTTCCGATCAGATCCCCTTCTTTTAATACTGCCCCATGTTTCACAGAGGGGATAAAAATACCACTGACCTTTGCATTCAGATAGCTCACATCCTCAGGATCTCGTGAGATCATCGGTTTTCTCGGTTTCTTCACTTCTCCGGTCCATATGCCAAGCTTCTTCATCAGGTTAAAGATCCCGTCTACTAATTGATCTCCGTAAGCCTTGGTAATACGCATCCCCACGCCCATTTCTACTACCAGTGCCGGTGTACCTACGCTGTTTAAGCTGTAAGCAAAGGTAGCTTCCAGTACCGTACTGGCTCCATGTACCCAGATAAAATCTACATTGGCTTCTTCTGCCAGAGGAACCAGCTTCTCTTCATGGAGTTCATTGATCCGGATCTGGGGAAGCTCAGAAAGATAGATATTACTTGCATGGATATCCAGTACACAGTCCGATCCTTTTACATCCCGGATGATCTGCGCCGCCAGATATTCTGTCATATTTCCGCTGGTATTTCCGGGAAAAAGGCGGTTCATATCCAGATCAAAGGCCGGTATCCCCCTTGTAATGGAATCAATTCCCAAAGGGTTCATAGCCGGATAAATATCCACGATCCCCGTAAGATACTGCTCTTCCTCCCAGATCCGCCGCTGCAGCTCATAACAGATGTATTGTCCTTCCAGTTCATCCCCATGGATCCCGGTAACAATACTGATCCTTGGTAATGAATCTGCCGCATTTTTCGGCATGATCCTGTTTTTTCTGATTCGCAGGACTTCGTCAATGGGAAGCCCAACGCTTGCTATGGTTTCTATCATCGTTTTTGTCCTTTTCGTTCATTTTACACATTTTGTGGGCAATCATTTTTCCTGTTTCGAACAGTCTTTCAGCCATCTGCTTTCCTAAGCAGGCTTATCCATAAAGTATCTTTGGTTAAATACGGCTTACAACCACCTTTACCTGCTGTTTCTGCTGTCCGCCGCCTATCAGGATCCCCCGGTTGATGGCACATTCCGAGGCATCGCGACCATCTCCCAGTTTAATATAACGGTCATCTGCCATACAGTCATTTGTGGGATCCAAGCCGATCC
Organism: Agathobaculum sp.; assembly: GCA_963611035.1. Taxonomy (GTDB): domain Bacteria; phylum Bacillota; class Clostridia; order Lachnospirales; family Lachnospiraceae; genus Enterocloster. Next base: position 7,424 of record CAVDQU010000056.1, on the reverse strand, counting down.
ACCTGCCGTCACAGCAGGCTTCCACCCAGGCATGGCTTTCTCCCTCTCCCAGCATCAGACCGCATACGTATCTTGCCGGGATCCCGGCAAGTCGCAGTAAGGTCTCAAAAATGTGGGCAAAATCCTGACATACACCCACACCCATCTTCCAGGCTTCCTCTGCCGTTGTTTCCACCTGCGTCTGCTTTGGCACGTAGGAAAAATCCCGGTGCAGACCGTCCATGATCCGGATACAGGTCTCTAAACTGCTTTTACAGCCACAAAGATCCAATGCGCGAAAATATCCCCGGATTTGATCGCCGGGGATACATTTTCCATATGGATAGCGGTACATTCCCACCATTTCTGCCTTTTCATATACCTCCGGAAACAGCTCTGTTTTTCCGGTTATACGGTAAGAAAATACATCATGGGGACTTTGGATCAGGCCGTAAATTTTTTTATTGCCCCATCCGTCTGTTCCCTCCAGCCACCGGGATTCCGGTTCCATACAGATCTGCTTTTCCAGCAGCTTCTGCCGGCCGGTTTCTTTCGGGATACATTTGATCGTATAAAAGCAGCGCTCTGCAGGAATTGAATATCGGATCTTCATCTGATAATCAAATTTCAAATACATAGTTCACTGATCCTCCTTCCTGTATATCCGTTCAGAAGAATCTCCTGTTTCATTTTTAAAAAATAAAAATAGCTTCTACGTTTGCCACGATCTTATAATAATCCAAATGTTCCGCTTCTGCAAGTTCAATTACATTTTTAAGCTTATCTTCCTGATAGGCAAGTCCGCTTTTTGTTACACGGGGGATCATACGGTGTACTTCCCGTCTTATCTCTGTTTTTCCAGCCCCCAGCCGTGCGTACAGATCGATCCTCTCGATCCGTTTTCCTGCCTTTATGATATTTCTGGTTTCTTCACTGTCGATCCGGTCATCAATGATACCCCAGAAAGCCAGGATATCATCCAGCACACGCTGCAGCTCAAATAACGGAGCAGAGCTTTTAGCCGCTTTGTTCATCTCATAGATGGACAGCTGGATGTAAGACAGTGCCTCTGTGCTGATGCTTTCCCTGAGCACGATGGCATTGTCATAGGCCCGGTTCAGGTTGCTGATAATAGAGTCCGGATTTTCCCCGTCAAAAGGATATCTCTTCAGGAAATCTTCCTTTGACTGATAAATATCCGGAATATCAATGGAATTACAAAATGCTGTATAGCTTTCTCTTTCTTCATCGATCATCCGGTCATAGCTGTTAAAAAACATCCGAATGGTTGTATATGCCCTTTCTGTGTATCTTCCAAGCCAATATAACCTGGAAGCCTGTTCTACTGAGATAATACCCATGTGTCTTTAAAGCCTCCTCCCTGTGAAGAATTTACGATAAAGGAATCCGGATTTCTGGAAAAACGGGTCAGTCCGCTCTTCCATACCACCGGCTCATCCTGCATAAGCACAAATGCCCGCAGATCCGCCTTGCGTGGTACTGCCTTTCCTTCCTCTATGATATCCAGATCCTGGAAATCAATGACTTCCTGTGCAATAAATCTTCTCGGTTCTTTTTTCAGCAGTTCAATAAAGTTCTCTTTCTGCTCCTTTGTCATGGAATTGCCAAAGACAACGCCATAACCTCCGGCTTCTGCAACATCCTTCAGTACCAGATCATCAAAATGCTCCAGAACATATTTCATATCCTGCTCATAAAACGGCAGGTAGGTAGGTGCATTCTGCAGGATCGGTTCTTCTCCCAGATAGTACCGGATCATCTTCGGCACAAAATAGTAGATGCCCTTATCATCTGCCACTCCATTTCCCGGTGCATTTAACAATGCCACATTTCCCTTGCGGAATACATCATAAATATGCGGGATACCGATCAGGGATTCCGGATTAAAATTCATCGGATCCAGATATTCATCGGAAATTCTCCGGTAAACGGCGCCTACCGGTTCCTTCTTTCCGGCTGCTGTCACATAATACAGTCTGTCATTTTCCACAACCAGCTCTGAACCGTTGACCAGATGAGCACCTGTTTTTTCTGCCAGATAGGAATGTTCAAAGTATGCGGCATTATACCGGCCCGGAGTCAGGATCACATTGTGACCGCCTGTATTTACATAGTCCATGGTCTCGCGAAGAAGCTGGGCATAATTGCGGTTATTTTCCAGCTTTGTCTTTTTAAAGGTCTCCGGAGAACAGCGTCTGCATAATTCTCTTGCGATCATAGGATAGGAAGCTCCGGACGGCACCCGCAGGTTGTCCTCCAGAATGTACCATTCATTGTCTTTTCCCTTTACCAGATCGATGCCGGAAATATGGGAATAAATTCCCTTAGGCGGAGTCACACCCTCACATTCTGCCATATAGCCGCTGGAAATGAAAATAAATTCCTCCGGGATCACTCCGTCTTTGACGATCTGTTTTTTGCTGTAAATATCCTTCAAAAACAGATTTAATGCCTTTACCCTTTGTTTCAGTCCTTTTTCAAGGATCTCGAACTCTTCATGGCCAATGACGCGCGGGATCGCATCAAAGGGGAACAGTTGCTCCTTAAATACGTTATTTTTATAAATACCGAATTTTACACCATATCTTGCCAGCAGTTCATTTACATGATCTGCATGTTCGATCAGCTCTTTCATAACTCTCCTCCTCTCGCATGGTAAACGTATATGCATGACATACAAAAAGGCGCTTTGCATCACTGCAAAACGCCCTTGTTTTGAATACGTATTAAGCTCATTCTAGCACGGCAGGCAGGAAGTGTCAATCATCCTGTTCTTTCTTTTTCCGCCGTGACGGCAGCTTCGGTCCCATAGGCGGCGGCTCCATTGGCTTATTTTGTGCCGCTTCTTCCGGAAGCTTTAATTCTTTTACCGGTCTGCGGATGATCCGTTTGGCAGCTGCTTTTCCTCCATGGGTTGGGGCTTCCATGGCCAGCAGATCCTGATATCCCATTTTTTCTCTCTGCTCTTCCAGGATTTTTGTTTCTTTCTCATTCTCTCGTGCCAGCTCCAACGCATCTGCCAGATTCTGTGTTATCTGGGAAGTCTGGCTTGTTTCGGTACTTGTTTTTGTCGTTTTTGCATCTTTTCCGGCATTTTCAGGCTCTGTATTCTTATGCTCCGCCCGAAACTGATCATCTGCAGAAAGGATCTTTACCAGATCATCTGTTTTTCCGGAGCTGACCAGTTCATTGAGTACCCGGTTTTCCGGTTTCTCATTGGTCTGTTCATAGTCCAGCATATGCTTCAGGAGGTCTCCTGCCAGTTCCTGATCTTCTTCTACGGCCGCTGTTTTGGGATCATCCGGGTATTTTGAACCGTTTTTTCCGGTTTTTCCGTTTTTTCCCTTTTTAGCTTTTTTGTTTTCCGATTTCGGCTCTTTTTGCTCCTTTTGTTTGCCTTCTTTTTCCGCTTCTTCCGCTTCTTTCTCGTCTGCTTTTTCTCCGGCCTCTTTTTCTTCTTTTTCTTTTTTTTCTTCCTTTTCGGCTGCTTTTTCGTCCGCTTCCTTTTCCGCTTCCTTTTCTTCTTTTTCAGCCTCTTTTTCCTTACTTTCCTTCTCTTTTTTCTTTTTCTGATCAGACTTTGTTACTTTTTTGTCTTTTTCTTTTTTCTCTTCTTTTTCTTCTTTTTCTTCTTTTTCTTCTTTTTCTGCCTCTTCTGCTTCCTTCTCCGGTCTGATTGCAGGATCCTTTGACTTTTTCTGTTCTTTCTTTTCGTCAGAAGCTTTCCGCAATTTTTCCATAATCAGCCTTTTCCAACGATCCAGTCTCTTCCCCATATTTTTCCTTTCCTCGATCCGATCCAATCTGAACAGTGATCATGTACCGTAATGTTACAGCTCTCTGGGACGTTGTTTCATCTCAGGCGGATCCAGCTTCAGTTTCTTGTTCCTTTTGAGGTCTTCTGCCTCCTTGAGTCTATGCTTAGCAACCTCTTCCTTCACTGCTTTCATCTTCTCTCTATTTTTGTCCAGATCTGACTTAGACAGGTTCAGGTTCGATCTCAGTTCTACGGCCTCTTTAGGGTGATATTTCATGTCTTCCTTGGTCAGAGTTGCTTCCTGACGAAGCTTCATAAAGGAAATATGTTCTTTAGCCTTCCGGTCGGAAGCTGCCTTTTGGGCTTTTGTCTGCTTCAGCTTTCCTGCCGGTTTCTTTGCCTTTTTTACGCCGGTCTGTTTCCGAGGCGCTGTTGCTTTCTTTACACCGGTCTGCTTCTGGGGCGCTGCTGCTTTTTTCTTCACCGGACGCTTCACGGATGCTGCTTTATGAGCAGCCAGTTTCTTCTTGTCCGAATTTTTAAATTCTGCCTTCTGGATCCCGGGGCTTTTAAGTGCAACACTGTTGCTTCTGATTCGTTTCGGAGCTGCAGAAATACTGTTTCTTCTCTTTGTATTCGTGCTTTTCTGATTGGTTACAGCTTTTTTCACAGCAGGTACATTCTGTTTTTCTGTTAATTTTAAGGCAGGTATTTTAGGTTTTCGAGATAACTGAAACGGCGCAGCCGCAGCTACCTTATTCATGATTTTCTGAGACGGCGCAGCTACAGCTACCTTATTCATGCTCCTCTGAGACGGTATTTTTTTAGCCTCCTGCATCTGATCCATCAATGTGCCCAGTTCCTGTGGATGTTCTTTTCTGTATGTTTTAAAATTCTGCATGGAAGTCTGCATTTCCGTCAGCACCGTTTTCAGCTCTCTGGCTGCATCCAGACGCTGTTTTCCGATCTTTCCCTTAAAAAACTGGCGTTCTTTGTGCTGAATATACTCATCTACCTTTTCCAGCACGTTTTGGACCTGTTTATCATATTTATCCGTTATTGCATCATACAGACAGGTTTCCTTATACTTCTCATCATTCCATCTATTTTGATACAAGGTTGTCCCACGGTCCCGCATTGTATTAAAATAGTCTGTACTTCTTCCCGCAGACAGTTCCTTCAATTGATCCATGATCTGGATATACCGGCTGAATTTGGCATTGATATCAGCTGCGTGTTCATCTCTGTGTTTTGCAAAGTCGGCTGCATTTCTTTCTTTTTCTTTCTTTTTGACTGCCTCCTTTGCCCGTTTTACCATTTCTTCTGATTCCTTCAGACGCTCCATTGATTCCTGCAAAGTTGCATCAGAATAAAGGATAGCTTCCTTATCATTATGAATATTATCGACAATCTTCATATATGGAACGAACAGATGGGATTTCTTCATCCTGTCGATCCGGTTAAATTTGGCCTGCTCTTCCGCTGTTTTATTCTCTTTTTTCCTATTGTATCCTAAATATAGGAAAACATCTGTGCAAGACTTAAAAATCTTTCCCTTCCCATAGCCTTCATTTTTCAGCTGATTTCTTATCTCTGTAAAGCCATTCGCCTCTCTGTCTGCCTTTGCCTGGTCCAGGGCTTCCTGGCTGCCGGCTTTGATCGCACTGCGGATTTCCTGATTATACTGCCCTTCTGCCGCATTTTTACGTTCATATTCTATGCGTTCCTCTTTGAGCCGCCTTTCATTTGAGATAAATTCATACAGCTTACTGTAACGGCTTGCTTCAATGGCAGCATCACTGCTCAGGTCGCCGTTCATATTGGTAAATGCATCTATGGCACGTTTTTTGATTGCTTTGTGGATTGCTGTTTCGTCATGTGGTGCTTTCAGTGTTGTAACCAGATCATTGTATGCTTCTTTGTCCGCACCTGTAAGGAACCCTATACTATTGGCATCTTGTACGGATTGAAGCTCTTCCAAAAACTGATCCATCTGTTCCGGTGTAGGATTATTTTCAAAATACTGGATCGCCGTTTCTTTCAGTTTTTTTAATTGCTCTGTATATTGAACTTTCCTTGGCATATTTGTTCCCTCCCGCATCGCATCCTGTTCTCTCGGAATCATTTCTTTATCTGTCTTTATTGTAACATTGCATATGGGACAAATGTGGGACAAGCCAGCTAAAAATCCAAATTTTTATCTCAGGTATTCGAATAAATCATAAACCCGTTCTCTTGTAAGCTCTGCGCCCTCTGTACTCATAAGCATAGACTGGATACTGCCGCCTTCATAGCCTTTTCCTGCCTCTTTGATCATAATATCCCGTTCCTTCAGCCATTCACGCTGCTCTTTTGTGATCGTCTCCATGGTATCGGCATCCAGAGTCCGTTTCATCTGTTTCCAGGTGGTATTTAACTGTGCGTCCCAGGTCTTGTACAGTTCATCGCTCAATTCGTTCATCTCTTCCTGTGTCAGATTTTCCTTTTGCAGACGCTCCTCCAGCTTTGCCGTCTTGTTCAGGGTATCCATCAGGCCGTCCATGGTATCAGCTCCCGCCTTTGTGCTGTCTGTGCTGCTGTCATCTGCAACCGTTTCCGGGGAGATGTCAGCCGTAATACCACTTTCTGTATCATCCAGATCAGAGGCATCCCAGCTGTAAAAGCCTAATTGCTCTTTTTCGTTATAAAGTCCATAAAATGGAAGTGTTTTTGCACCGTCCAAAGGGAACATAACCCAATCCTGATATTCCTGAGGAAGCTTATCCACAGGTGCACCTTTTACGTAGATGTAGATATCCTGAGCATCTGCCAGACCGTAAGGAGTGCTGTAAATAAATTTCATGCCGTCCGCCAGTTCTTCTTTTCCGTCCTTTTCCTTGGTTTCCAGCTTTTCCAGCTTCGTCTTGTAGGTATAGTCATTCACCTTTTGAACCGATGCAAACTTGCCTGTGAATTCACACAGATATACCGTTCCGTCCGGATATCCATCTCCCGTGGTTCCCATATCTGAGTCATGGTAAGAACCGCTGAAGCTGCCGTCAGCCTCGATCTTTAATTCCGTTGACCATGCACCTGCACCGCTGGAAAATTCAAAATTCCAGCTTGAAAGCTCTTTAAACAGCTTTGCAGACAGATCCGTATCCGAAGCTTCTGATGTTTCTGACGGATCTTCGTTCTTTGCTTCTGTTTCAGAAGCCTCTGTACTGTTATCTGTAACAATATGGATCTCACCTGCAGTCTGACTTTCACTGCTTTCCTGTGTTTCCTGTGTTTCTTCCTGTGTCTGCTTGTCTGCTGTATGGCAGGCGTCAAGGGAAGCAGTCCCTAAAAGGACTGCCATTCCCAGAATGATGATTTTCTTCTTTTTCATAATCGTAAACTCCTTTTTCAGTATCAGATCGATCAAAACCCCTTTTTCACCGTAGTGCATATATCCTCTGCCTGTTTCTTTTCCGGTTCGTTTTTCTGTTCTTTTACAGCCTCTTTTGGCTTCTTTAGATCCTTTGAACCACTGATAAACAGCTCGTTTAATATACCGCCCACACGTCCCGGTGTAATGCCTTTTAATACTTTCTTTTCTTTTATATTTTCTTCTGAATTTTCCTTTAAGTCTTCCTTTAAGTCTTCCTTTAAGTCTTCTTTTAAGTCTTTTATTGAATCTTTTTCC
>CAVDQU010000055.1:15567-16133 GCA_963611035.1 Agathobaculum sp. | reverse complement strand
TGCCTACAGTGAAACACGCCAGATGTCCCATGCAGTGCAGAAATCCCTTCGCAAGTTAAAGGCAGTGGACCAGTCCCGACAGGAATTTGTTTCCAATGTGTCCCATGAGTTAAAAACGCCTATTACTTCTATCCGTGTACTGGCAGATTCCCTGATGGGAATGGAAGATGCTCCGGTGGAGCTGTACCGGGAGTTTATGGCGGATATTTCCGACGAGATCGACCGGGAAAACCAGATCATTGAAGATCTTCTGACTCTGGTGCGAATGGATAAGTCAGCAGAAAGCCAGATGAATATTTCCCAGGTGCATATTAATCATGAACTGGAAATGATCTTAAAACGGCTGCGCCCTATTGCAAAGCGCAGCAATGTGGAACTTATATTAGAGAGTATCCGTGAAGTCACAGCAGATGTAGATAAGGTGAAGCTGAATCTGGCAGTGACCAATCTGGTGGAAAATGCCATCAAATACAATGTGGATTCCGGTTGGGTCCGTGTAACACTGGACGCAGATCACAAGTATTTTTATGTAAAAGTGGCAGATTCCGGCATTGGCATCCCGGAGG
>CAVDQU010000055.1:0-15557 GCA_963611035.1 Agathobaculum sp. | reverse complement strand
GGTATCCCGGAGGACAGTGTAGACCATATTTTTGAACGTTTCTTCCGTGTAGATAAGGCACGTTCCAGGGAAGTAGGGGGTACAGGACTGGGACTTTCCATTACGAAAAATGTGATCCAGATGCATCACGGCGTTATCGATGTGGAAAGCACACCGGGAGAAGGAACGACTTTCAGTATGCGTATTCCTTTAAATTATGTACCAAGACAGGAGGAACGGTCATGAAACATGGAAAAGATAAGTTTCTTCTGCGAATATGCCCAGTGATCATACTGGTGATCATGGCAGTCCTTTCAGGATGCGGTGCAAAGGCAGAGCCGAAATCAGATCCGGATGCAGGAAAATATCTCATTTATTATCTGAATTCTTCAGTGACCAAACTGGTGGCTCAGGAATATGAAACAGAGACCAAAGATCAGGTGGGACTGGCAGAAGAACTGATGGATCAGCTGACCCATGTGCCAAGAGATCTGGATTGTCAGACGGTATTAAATGATAAGGTATCTTTTAAGGCATGCAGGATCGACGAACAGGTTTTGTACCTGTATTTTGATGGCAGTTATACATCTATGAAGCCGGAACAGGAGATCCTTTGCAGGGCGGCTCTTGCAAGGACTATGACCCAGATAGCAGGGATCGATTATATCAGTATTTACTGCGGGGATCAGCCGCTTATGGACCGTCAGGGAAACCCGGTAGGCTTTATCTCAGCCGGGGATTTTATTATTAACACAAGTAATGTAAATGCCTATGAGAAGACGGAACTGACTCTGTATTTTGCCAACAGTACCGGCGACAAACTGGTGGCGGAAAAGCGGGAGGTGGCCCACAATATCAACACTTCTATGGAGCAGCTGATCGTGGAACAGCTGATTGCAGGACCGGCAGACAGCGATCATCAAGCAGTGCTTCCTACAGACTGCAAGATATTAAGTGTATCTGTAACAGATAATGTGTGCTATATCAACTTTGATTCCGCCTTTTTAAACAGTTCCCAGACAGTAAGCGAATACATTCCAATTTATGCTATTGTGGATTCGCTCCTTGAAAAAAATCCGGCAACAAGGGTGCAGATCATGGTCAATGGTTCCCAGGATGTGATGTTCAGAGAGGTAGTGTCATTAAACACGGCTTTTGAGCGGAATACAGATTATATTGAGCAAGAGTAGAAAGTAAGAGAGAACGAGAATTAAAACAGGAGAAAACTGAATATGAAACGGCCCCTTGTGGTGATAGCGACAGGTTTTGTACTTGGAGAGGTGCTTACCCTGTGTTTACAGGCGGCTGTATATAAAAAGATTTTCTGGCTTTTTTTGGTGCTGTTTCTGGCAGTCCTTACAGCCAGGTGCTTTTTTAAGAGAGGTTTGAATAAAGATCAGAGCAGGAGTGTCATATACAGGACAGTTCTGCTCTTTTTTGTATTGTTTTTTGGAGGAATGACAGCGGGAAGCTTTTTGGGCGGACAGTGCCGGACCAGGATGGAAGAAGAGGAGAAAAGAATCTCTCAGGCTCAGCTTGGTGATGTGGTACAATTAACGGGAATGGTGGTGGATATACGGGAGAAAAATGAAAAACTGGAAATAATTGTAAATAATGGAAAGGTAGGAAAGAAAATACAGGGCGCAAAGGATACGCAGAAGGCCGGTGATTTAGATGGCAGTCAGTGGATGCCCCTTCAGTTTCCAATACAGCTTTACGGCGTACCTGGCGACCTGGAAGACTGGGAAGAGAAGCTCCTTCCTGGAAAACAGGTGAAAATAGCCTGTTCCCTAAGCCTGACAGAATCTGCTAAAAATCCGGGAGAATTTAATGGAAAGTTATATTACCGTTCAAAGGGAGTGCTGTGTACCGGCTATATAAAAGCATTAAAGGAAAGCAGCGGGGCAGACCGGCCGTTTATGAGGCTTATTTTAAGGTTTAGAAAATACTGCAGCCATGTTCTGGAACAGTACTGTGAGAAGGAAGACAGCGGTATTTATAGGGCGATCCTGCTGGGGGACAGTTCTTTTATGGAATCAGATACCTTAGATCTGTACCGCAGCAGCGGGATCGCTCATCTGCTTGCGGTCAGCGGACAGCATCTATCCCTGATCGGCGGGGGAATGTATCTGCTTCTTCGAAAGACCATAGGCGGGTTCCGGGCTGCGGGGATATTAGGCGGCGGTTTTGTAGTCAGTTACGGCATTTTTACCGGCTCTTCCGGTTCTGCCATCCGAGCGGTGCTTATGATCTGCTGTCTCTGGCTGGCAGCAGAGCGGGGGCGCACTTATGACAGTCTTTCTGCTCTCAGCCTTGCAGCCATAAGTCTTCTTGTAAAAAATCCTTATCTTATTTTTTATAGTGGTTTCCAGCTTTCCTTTGCGGCCGTTCTTGCTATCTCTGGGCCGGCTCAGTGGATGATCCGGGAATATAAAATAGGAAAAAAATGGAAAAAGACGGTAGTGATCAGCTTCTGGGTGCAGATCGTTCTTCTGCCGGTGATGGCATGGCATTATTATAGGTATCCTTTGTATGGGATGTTTTTAAATTTTCTGGTACTGCCGCTGGTGCCGGTTTTAATGGTATCTGGGATTATGATATTGGCGACTGGGGGAATATGGCCTTTGGGAGCAGTCATGGCTGCAAAAACAGGCCACGTGATACTGCTTTATTATAAATGGATCTGTGGATGGTCATTGAAACTGCCGGGAGCGGTGCGGATACTGGGACGACCGGAAATGGAGCAGATATTGTGTTATATTGCCCTATGGGTGATGGCGGTGGCTGTGTTAAGATGGCTGACAGGTAGAAAATTTCTGTCAAAATATGCAGCCCCAGTATTTGCAGTTGTGCTCCTGTTTACAACCATTACCCTCAGTTTCACCATCCTTTCCCCGCGTCCGGTTAGCGGTTTTAAACTTCTCTGTCTTGACGTAGGTCAGGGAGATGGGCTTTTGCTCCGGTGTGGCAGGACCGATATCCTTATAGACGGCGGAAGTTCTGACCAAAAGAACCTGGGAAGCAGGACACTTGAGCCGTGTCTCAGATCCAAAGGTATTTCCCGTTTAGATATAGCTATTGTAAGCCACGGAGACAATGACCATATAAGCGGTCTTTTATATCTGCTGGATCAGAAAATGCCCATTGACCTTCTGATCTTACCGGCAGGCGGCAAAGGCGGCGATATTTATGAGCAACTGGAACGGTTACAGACAGAAGCAGGAGGAAAAACCTACTATATGCATCAGGGAGATAAAATAAAAGCGGGGGAGATAGAATTTACCTGCATCTATGAAAAAGAAACAGAAGAGGAGCGCAACGCCCATTCCCTGGTATTATGCTCTCACTATGAAAACATGCATATTTTATTTACAGGCGATATGGGAATATCAGAAGAGACAGAAGTTTTAACGCTGGCAAAAGAAAAAAACAGCATCCAGAAGGAACATTTAAGCCATGTGCAGATCTTAAAAACTGCCCACCACGGTTCCAAAGGTTCATCCAGTCCCGCCTTTTTAGAGGCAATGCCCTTAAAAGCTGCTTTCATTTCCTATGGAAAAGACAATTCCTACGGTCATCCGGCCCTGCAGGTCACAGAAGAGATGAAGAAACAAAACATTTCCCTTTATGAAACAGGCGGAAATGGGGCATGGACCTTAAAAAACAAAGCCGGGAACATTATTATAAAAAGAGCAGTAAAAAGCATTACAGAAAATTAAAAGAAAGGGTTTTCAAGTAGGAAAAGAAGTGGTATTGTTATTAACAAAATTTGCAGCCCGACATGTCCGGGAATACAGTCTGAATGCAGGAGGCCCCAATTATGAGTGAAAAAAATGAAAATGTCAAGATTCAGATCGCATCTGTAGACGATGCAGAGGAACTGCTTGCAATTTACGCTCCGTATGTAGAAAAAACAGCTATTACTTTTGAGTATGAGGTTCCGTCAGTAGAAGAATTTAAGGGACGGATCGCCCATGTGTTACAGCATTTCCCATATCTGAAGGCTGTGGAAGAAGGCAAGATCCTCGGATATGCCTATGTAAGCCCTTTTAAAGGACGGGCAGCCTATGACTGGGCCGTGGAAACATCTATTTATGTAGATGAAAATGTAAAACATAAAGGCATCGGCAAAAAACTTCATCAGGCTCTGGAGACTGTTTTAAAAGAGCAGGGAATCTTGAATATGGAGGCATGTATCGCATATCCGAAAGAGGAGGATAAATATCTGGACAAGAACAGCGCCAGGTTCCATGCCCATTTAGGATACCGTATGGTAGGGGAATTTGATAAGTGTGCTTACAAATTTGACCGCTGGTACGACATGGTATGGATGGAATATATCATCGGTGAACATCAGGAACATATGACGTTTCCGAAAAGTTTTCCACAGATCCGTGACAGTTTGAAAGAAAAATATGGATGGGAGTAGAACTGTAATTTTGCTCTTGGAAAAAGTTTATATGCATGACAGCAGGAAGCGCCCTGAGGGCGCTTTTGTTGCGTTTAAGATGATTTTTAGAAAAAAGAAATGTTGTTGATCCGATAAAACCGTGGTAAACTTGGAATGAATTTGTAAAAAAAGAAATATACTGCGAGGAGAAAAAATGCCGGTTTTTGATTTTAACGATGAACCAAAAGAAGAAAAGAAAGCGCCGGAGTGCACCTATACTGTGATCCGCTCCGATGAAACAGCGGCTTCGCCAGAACATCCGATCCTGGTTCTGGACAACAGCAATAGAAAATGGGAGCACCATTCCTGGGGCGTATTTACCAATCCTATCCGTAAAACAGCCTTTGAATTTCAGGTAGAAGGGGGCGGTACCGTCAGTGCTGACATCTTAAAAGTAGATGCCCGCTTTGTAAGCTTGCTGAAATGGCTGGGTGAAAGCCATATCAACGTGCGCCTTTCCGGTTCCAATGAGCCAGAGGGGTATGCTGTATACAAGATCCGTGAGATCGCTTTCGGCGGCGGCACCAAGCTTTCTGCAGAGGACGGATTTTTACAGTATATGATCGAGCGTCTCCAGGCCAGCAGCGCACCGGCACAGGAGATCAGGGAAGAGGATGCAGATGAAGACGGCGATGATATGAAGTTGACCAGTTTACAGAGCATTACTGACTTTATGACCTGCGCAGGAAGGACACTTCCTGATAATATCCGTCTCTGGGCCAGAAGAAACCTGGCAGTTGCCAATTCCCATGAGGTTTCCCCGGAAGAGCGCCGTCATGCACAGAGAGCTTTATCCATTATGATGAACATCCAGTGGAAGAGCAATTATTTTGAGGCCATTGATCCAAATGAAGCAAGACGGATCCTGGATGAAGAGTTATACGGAATGGAGCGGGTAAAACAGCGTATCATCGAGACCATTATCCAGATCAACCGTACCCACACACTTCCAGCTTATGGCATCCTTCTCATCGGACCAGCAGGAACTGGAAAATCCCAGATCGCCTATGCAGTAGCAAGGATCCTGAAGCTGCCGTGGACCACTCTGGATATGAGTTCCATCAATGATCCGGAGCAGCTGACAGGAAGCTCCCGTGTTTATGCAAATGCAAAGCCAGGTATCATTATGGAGGCATTTTCTCTGTCAGGCCAGTCAAACCTTGTATTTATCATCAATGAGCTGGACAAGGCTGCTTCCGGCAAAGGAAATGGAAATCCGGCCGATGTGCTTTTAACCTTGCTGGATAACCTTGGATTTACCGACAACTACATGGAGTGTATGGTGCCTACAGCGGGCGTATACCCCATCGCCACCGCTAATGACCGCTCTCTCATCAGTGCGCCGTTAATGTCCCGTTTTGCAGTGATCGACATCCCGGATTATACAGAAGATGAAAAGAAGATCATTTTCACAAAATTTGCCCTTCCAAAGGTATTAAAGAGAATGAGCATGAAGGAAGAGGAATGTGTGATCCTTCCAGAAGCTCTTATCGAAGTGATCCGCCGTTATTCTGATACGACCGGTATCCGTGATCTGGAGCAGGCGGCAGAGCACATTGCAGCCAATGCCCTTTACCAGATCGAGGTAAATCATGTGGATAAAGTGGTCTTTGATGCAAAAATGGTTCGTGAACTGTTAGGTTAAAGGACGAAATACATGAAAAATGTAAAAGATAAAATGATACCGGCAGCGCTGATCCTGGTGCTGCTGGTAATTTGGGAAGCAGCTGTGGACCTGCTCCATATTCCGCTGTATGTGCTCCCATCTCCTATAGAGGTGGTAGAAGCCCTGTTTGCAGAAGGAGCAGAACTGCTTAACCATGCCGTGACTACAGTGGGAGAAGGCCTTCTGGGGATCCTTATTGCCTCTGTGCTGTCACTGGTACTTGGAATTTCCATGGACTGGTTCCCGGCAGTGCGCAAAGGCATTTATCCCATTCTGGTAGTGACCCAGACAGTGCCTATGATCGTTATGGCACCGATCCTGATCATCTACATGGGCTTTGGCATGGCGCCCAAGATCCTGACGGTAGTGCTGATGTGCTTCTTCCCGGTGGCAGTCAGTTTTGCAGACGGACTGCAGCGTGTAGATGAGGAATATGTGCACCTGGTGCGCTCTTACGGTGCAGACCGGTGGAAAGCATATCGGCTGGTAAAAATACCGGCGGCACTTCCAGAGCTGTTTTCCGGCCTGAAAGTAGCGGCAACCTACAGCATCAGCGGTGCCGTAGTAGGAGAGTGGCTTGGCTCCCAGAAGGGACTGGGCTATTATCTGTTAAGGGTAAAAAACAGCTATATGCTGGATAAGGTGTTCGCCTGCGTGGTGGTCATTATCTTGTTAAGTTTAGCCATGAACGGGCTGATCCGGGTGATCGCCATGGTGTCGATGCCATATGACAGAAAGAGGAGAAAATAATATTTCCGCCGTCGGCGGGAATTGTAACCCAGATATGAGCTCAAAGAGAAGTGCATATGTTCCCCGCCGTTGGCGGGGGCATGACATACCATTTCTAACGCTCAATGAGAGAACAGACAGAAAAGAGGAAATATTAATGAAAAAATCTTTGAAGAAAGCCGGTGCTGTATTTCTGGCAGCAGCCCTTGCAGCCGGTCTTACAGGCTGCGGTGCATCTAACAATAATGCACCTGCAACAACCGCTGCTGCAGGTGAAAACGCGGCAGAAAGCAGTGACAATGGGGACAACTCAGAAACCACCCCAGAAGCAGCCGACAATACATTCGCCGAAAAAACAGATGTAACAGTTATCTTAGATTATGTTGCAAATACCAACCACACCGGCATGTACGTAGCCTTAGATAAAGGCTATTATGACGAAGCAGGCCTTAATGTAAACATTGTAGAGCCAACAGAAGGCGCAACTGCTACACTGGTTGCAGTTGGAAAAGGCGATTTCGGCATCAGCTATCAGGAGGATGTAACGGTTGCATTAGCATCCAAAGATGCCCTCCCTATTAAAGCTATTGCAACCATCATTCAGCACAATACCTCCGGTTTTGTAACCTATGCAGACAAAGACATCCATTCTCCAAAGGATTTTGAAGGCAAGACCTACGCCGGCTGGGGCGGACCTGGTGAAGAGGCTGTTTTAAAGGCAGTTATGACTCAGGCTGGTGCAGATCCTTCCAAACTGAACCGCATCATTTCTGACGGCTCCGGTTTTGAAGCCCTGAAAGATAAAGTAGATATCATGTGGTTCTTTGAAGGCTGGGACAATATAAAGTGCCAGCTGAATGATTTCCCGATCAATTACATGGAACTGCGCCAGTTAGACGAGCGCCTGGACTACTACACTCCTGTGATCATCGCAAGTAACGATACTCTGGAAAACCGCCCGGAACTGGTAAAAAGCTTCCTGGCAGCAACGGAAAAAGGCTATAAATACGCCATTGAAAACCCAGATGAAAGCGCCCAGATCCTTCACAAATATGCACCAGATTACTCCATGGACCTGTTAAAAACATCCCAGGAATATCTGGCTGGAAAGTATATGGAAGATACTGACCGCTGGGGCGAGATGAAGGACAGCGTATGGGATAATTACACGGACTTTATGACAGAATATGGCGTCATCGATCATGCTATTCCAGCAGCAGACTGCTACACCAACGAATTTCTTCCAGAATAAAGAAGTATCACTTATAAAAGAAATACCATTTATAAAGGAGCACCACGTATGACCAGAAAGCTGGAGGTCACAGACCTTGTATTTGATTATGAAAACCGGAAAATACTGAACCATCTGGATTTTTCTGTAAATGAAGGAGAATTTGTCAGTATCCTGGGACCTTCCGGCTGCGGTAAATCCACCCTCTTAAAGCTGCTTACAGGCGTTTTAACGGCAGAAGAAGGGAAAATATTAGTGGATGGACAGGAGATAAAAGGCATCACAGAGCATTTTGCCTATATGCCACAGAATGACCTTTTATTTCCCTGGAAGACCATTTTAGAAAATGTATGTCTGTATGGCCGCATCCATGGAAACGCCGATGCCATGAAAGAACAGGCAAACAAGCAGATGGAGTCTTTTGGATTAAAAGGCTATGAGGATGAATATCCGTCTTCTCTTTCCGGCGGAATGCGCCAGAGAGCTGCATTCTTACGCACCCTTTTGTGCCATGCAGATATCCTGCTTTTAGATGAGCCCTTTGGTGCTCTGGATGTAATTACAAGAGGAGAGATGCAGGACTGGCTTTTAAGTGTGCGAAAGCAGATGAACCGCACCGTGCTCCTGGTAACACATGATATGGACGAGGCTATATACCTGTCTGACCGTATTTTGATACTGGATGCCAAAAAGGGCAAAGTGCGGAAAGAATTTACAGTCGCAGAAGAACACCGCAACAGAGAGTGGCTTTATGAACAGAGCGCTCTGCGCAGGGAAATTTACAAAGAGATCATGGAAGGCAAGGTAAACCTATGATACAGCTTACAGATGCCCATGCACATATTAAAAGCGAAAAACAGGCCATGGAACGGATCCTTTTTGGGATACCTACCATGGCCTGTGCCGGTACACCGGAAGAAATGGAAGAACTGGTATATTACTGTGGGCTGCGGGGAGCAAAAAAGATCCTGATCCCCACCTGCGGACTTCATCCATGGTACAGCGACAAATGGGAGCCGGAAGAACTGCTTTTCTGGATGAAAAAAGTCCCACTGATCGGTGAAATCGGCATGGACAATGTATGGTGTGATGTGCCTTTAGAACACCAGAGGATCGTGCTGGAAAAACAGTTGAAATTTGCCAGTGAGATAAAAAAGCCGGTGATCCTTCATACAAAAGGCCAGGAAAAAGAGATCGCCACTATCATAGCCCATTATCCAAACACCTATCTGATCCACTGGTATTCCGCAAAAGAAGCTCTCACCGATTATTTAAAACAGGACTGCTATTTTTCCATTGGCCCGGATGTTTTGTGGAACCAGGCAGTGCAGAATGTGGCAGGAATAGTGCCGGAAAACAGGATACTGATAGAAACAGACGGAATGGAAGCTGTGGACTGGGCTTATGAAGAGGGAAAACGCCTGGGCGCTCTTTCAAAAGAAGAAAACAGCCCTTTCAATCCTGAAACAGCCCTGTTTCATACCCTTCAGATGACGGCGAAACTTAGAAAATGCAAAACAGAAGATCTTTTAAAAAGTGTAAATACTAATTTTTACCGGCTGTTAAATACAAAACTGGACTGGTCAATTAATTGAAAACTGGATGTTTTAAAAAGCCCATTTATCCTTTATCCTTGTGATAAGCTAATAAAGCAAATACAAAAAGAAAGCCTGATGCCATTCTCCCTGGGCCCCGAGAACCAGTCAGGAAGAGAGGAAAAGGATCATGAGTACAAACACAAAACAGGCAGCTGCGGCTGCAAAAAGCGGATACAGCACAAAAGGACTTGTTTTAGATGCAATGTTTATTGCACTGACCTATGTATTTACAGCATTTGTAAACGTAAGACTGCCGATCATGGCAAACGGAGGACTGATCCATTTAGGAAATGTTCCCTTATTTATCTGCGCCATCCTTTTAGGCAAGCGCACCGGTATGTTAGCAGGCGCTTTTGGTATGGGACTGTTTGACCTGTTATCCGGCTGGACTGCATGGGCGCCATTTACATTTATTATTGTAGGTGCTATGGGTTTTGTAGTAGGCGCTATGACAGAAGGCCATCACAGTACAGTAAGAGATGCAGCAGCCATCGCTGTAGCATGTGTGATCAAAGTAGTAGGTTACTATATCGCAGAAGTGATCATTTACCACAACCTGTTTGCCCCGATAGCTTCTATTCCTGGAAACCTGGTGCAGATCGGTACCGCAGCAGTGATCGTTCTTATCTGCGTAGAGCAGCTTCGCAAGGTACTGCGTCCTATTTTAAAGTAAATCTAGTACATCGTTTACAAAATAACTAGCCTATTCGCTTGTCTGCAAATCCGATTGCACAGTTCAAAAAGCCTCAGCGTAGCCCGCTACGCCTGCGTTTTTTGAACTGCACACTCGAATCTGCATCCTACATGATTAGGCCAGTTATTTATGAAACGATGTACTAGAAAGAGAAAGACGAGGAATATACCATGTACGATATCATGACACCCGGCCCCACACAGGTAAGGGAAAATGTACGGCAGGCCCGGGCACTTGCCTGCACCAATCCAGATCTGGATGCAGATTTTTATGATTTTTATAAGGAGACCTGTGAAGAGATCAGCGAACTCCTTTATACAAAAAATGAGACCCTGATCCTGGACGGAGAAGGTATTTTAGGACTGGAAGCAGCCTGTGCCACTCTCACAGAAAAAGGTGACCGGGTGCTTGTAATGGACAATGGAGAATATGGAAAAGGCTTCGCCGGTTTCGTGACCATGTACGGCGGAGAGCCGGTTCTTTATTCCACAGACTACCGCAATGCTTTTGATGTAAAGGCACTGGAAGAGTATCTGGAAAAAGACCATGATTTTAAATATGCGGCCTTAGTACACTGCGATACTCCAAGCGGTATGTTAAATGATGTTTCAAAGCTTTGTCCCTTATTAAAGAAATACGGCATCCTCACACTGGTAGACTCTGTTTCCGCTATGTTCGGTGAAGAAATGCGGGTAGACGATTACCAGATTGATATCCTTTGCGGCGGCTCCCAGAAGGCTGTTTCCGCACCTCCAGGCTTAAGTTTTGTTACCATCAGCGATGACGCCTATAAGGCAATGCGCTCCAGAAAGACACCTGTTGCTTCTTTCTATGGAAATATCCTTGCATTTGACGGCTATTACGAGAAGCAGTGGTTCCCATACACCATGCCTATCAGCGATATCTATGGTCTCCGCCAGGCCTTTGATAACATTAAAAATGATCCGGATATGCTACAGCGCCACGCAAAGATCGGTGAAGCAGTAAGAGCAGCAGTAGTGGAAGCAGGCCTTGAATTATACCAGGAAACAGGTTTTTCCAATACAGTTACTGTATTTAATGTTCCAGAAGGGACTACAGATACAGCCATCCTTACAGCCATGAAGGAAAAATGCAACATCATGTTGGCCGGTTCCTTCGGTGCTTTTGCAGGAAAAGTGATTCGCATCGGCCATATGGGTGAAAATGCATATCCTGAAAAGGTAGAGGCAGTTATGGCGGGACTGGATAAGGTATTTGCGGATCTGGGAATTACCTTAAAATGCAGCCTGAAAGAGGCTTACAATAAGAGAATGAACGGATAAATATAGGAAAAGGGGTCAGAAATGGCCCCTATTCTTTTTTTGCATAAAAGCTGATAAGATAAATACCGCATATGCCCACAATGGTATAGATGATCCGTGACAATAATGTCATGCTTCCAAAGAGAAATGCAACAAGGTCAAACTTAAAAAGGCCGATCAGCCCCCAGTTTACAGCTCCGATAATGGATAAGGTGAGAGCTGTAGCGTCAAGTGCCGTATTTTTCATGGCAGTTTACCTCCTTATACATCACAAGTATGGACTTAAAACAGATGAAATATACACGAATCTCATTGCATTTTCAAAAAAACTCTGCTATATTACAGAAACGTATTGACGAAGAAAGGTAGAGCATTATGGAACAGGATATGACAAAGGGCAATCCATTGTCCGTTATTTTTATGTTTACACTGCCTCTTGCAGTTGGAAATATTTTCCAGCAGCTTTATAATATGGCGGATACCATTATTGTAGGCCGCTTTGTAGGAGCAGATGCATTAGCGGCAGTTGGCTCCACAGGAACCATTATGTTTTTGCTTAATGGCTTTGCACAGGGGATCACCGCCGGCTTTTCTGTATTGACGGCCCAGAGGTTTGGCGCTGGGAAAAAGGACGGAGTAAAACAGAGCGTTACCAACGGTATTTTATTATCCATCATAGGCGCCGTTTTCTTTACCGTTTTTAGCTGTATTATCATGACCCCCCTGCTCCATCTGATGAATACGCCGGATGATATTTTTGATATGGCTTATACCTATATCACTCTGATCAGTCTGGGAATGATCGCCAATGTATTTTACAACCTGTTTTCCTCTTATTTAAGGGCCGTTGGAAACAGCAAAGCGCCGCTGTTTTTCCTTGTATTTTCTGCCTGCTTAAATGTGGGACTGGATCTTTTCTTTATTGTAGTCTTAAAAATGGGAGTAGCAGGAGCTGCCTGGGCCACCAATCTGTCACAGGCTATTTCCGCTTTACTGTGTATTGTATACATATACTGGAAGGTTCCAGCTCTGGTGCCTGAGAAAAAGCACTGGCGTCTTACAGCGGGAGATACCCGCTATCAGATGCAGATGGGTATTCCTATGGCACTGCAGTTTGCCATTACCTCTTCCGGTACCATGATCATGCAGTCTGCCATCAACCTGTTTGGTTCCGAAGCAGTTGCAGCCTATACAGCAGCCTGCAAGGTACACACGCTGCTGACACAGGGAATGGTTGCAATGGGACAGACCATGGCAGTTTACAGCGGCCAGAACTATGGAAAAGGGGATTATGGCCGGATCCATGCAGGTGTAAAAGCCGCTCTGCTTATTGAACTTATTTATTCAGTGGTATCTGCAGTGGTGGTATCCCTTTTATTAGGAGTTACCCTGGGACTGTTCTTCTCCGGTGATGTGGACTTAAATGCCATGATGCCATGGGCAAGGACTTATATTACCATCTGTACTTTGTTTTATATTCCACTGAGTACTATATTTATTTTCCGAAATACCATGCAGGGCTGCGGCTATGGCTTTTTGCCTATGATGGGCGGCGTGGTAGAGCTGTTTGCAAGAATGAGCGTGGCAATGATCGCTATGAGAGTCCACAGCTATGCCCTTTCCTGTTTCTGCGACCCGGCAGCATGGCTCAGCGCAGGTCTGTTTACAGGTGTGTCTTATCTCTTTGTAATGAAGAAGATAAAGGTGACATTGATGCCAAAAACCCTAGGATCCGGCCGTTTTTAGTGCTGCGCATAACAGGATAAAAAGCAATCGCCCTTGCGAAAATGCAGATTAAGATATATAATAAGTCAGTCCGTCCGGAGGAAAAATCTGGAAGATAAGAAAAATGCAAAGGAATAAAGGATTATGTGGTTTTGGCTTGCACTTATTGCGCTTCTTTGCTGGAGCGGGTCCGATCTGTTTTCAAAGATCGGCTGTCGCGGCGATGACAAGTATGCACATTTAAAAATGGTCATTGCTGTTGGTATTATTATGGGTATCCATGCGCTGTATGAGATCTTCGTAGGCGGAGTGGAAGTTACCTGGCATGTAATACTTACTTATTTACCGGTATCCCTGTTATATATTTCATCTATGACACTGGGCTATATCGGACTGCGTTACATTGAGTTATCTATTTCTTCACCGATCTGCAATTCTTCTGGTGCATTAGTAGCAGTTTTATGCTTTATCACCGGTACACTGGACGAAGGAATTGAAGGTCCTATGCGTCTGGCTGTTATGGGAGCAGTTGCCCTTGTGTGCGTAGGCGTCATTGGACTTGGTGTGGTAGAGTCAAAGGAAGATGATGAGCTGCGTGCAGAGCGCCAGAAAGCATCTAATTACAAATATGCAAAATCCTGGCTGGCTCTGGCACTTCCTGTTGCTTACTGCCTGTTAGATGCAGCAGGTACATTTGCAGATACCTTAGTCCTTGATACACTGGCAGGTGAAGCTGAGGCAGCTGGTCTGTTTGCTACTGCAGAAGAGTGCTCTTCTTATGCAGCATCTGTATCCAACTGTGCTTATGAATTAACATTCCTCTTTGCAGCTGTATGCTGTATCATCTATGTAGGATTTATCAAGAAGCAGAAATTTGCCATTAACCAGGAAGGCCCGAAATATTTTGGTGCGATCTGCGAAACAGCAGGCCAGTTTGCCTACATTTTTGCACTGTCTGATACTGCACATGCAGCCATCTCTGCACCGATCATTTCCGCATACTGCGTGGCATCTGTTGTATGGAGCCGCATTTTCTTAAAAGAAAAGCTGTCCTGGAAGCATTATGCAATGATCCTTTTAGTAGTGATCGGTATTGTGATGCTTGGTGTATTTGATATTTAAAAATATTTAAAACAGAAAACGTGATCTGAAACGAGAAAGCTGCTGTAGAAATACGGCGGCTTTTTTGGTACTATAAAGATAGTGCAGCAGTTGAAAATGGTAATGATCAATAATCAGATCAATAATAAAAGAAAAGGACAAAAGGTAATATGACTGATATTCATAAACGATTATTTGAATTACAAGATAAGGCATATGGGGATTTTCACAGTGGATTGATTCCGGAACTGCCAAGAGAACATTTTATCGGCATCCGTGTGCCGGTTCTAAAAAAATTTGTAAAAGAGTATAAAAAAGAGGCAGAGGCAGAAGGCTTTATCAGACAGCTGCCTCATACCTATTATGAAGAGTATATGCTTCACGATCTTCTGATCGCAGAAATAAAAGATTATGACGTTTGTATGCAGGCAGTGGAAGCCTTTCTTCCTTATATTGACAACTGGGCCGTCTGCGACGGTCTTTCACCAAAGGTATTTAAAGATCATAAGCCGGAGCTGCTTGAAAAGATAAAGCAGTGGATCCCTTCACAGAAGCCATATATCTGCCGTTTTGGCATGGAAATGCTCATGCGCTGGTTTCTGGACGAAGATTTTAAGCCGGAATATCTGAAAATGCCTGCAGCTGTAAGGTCAGAAGAGTATTATGTAAACATGATGACGGCCTGGTTTTTTGCAACAGCTCTTGCAAAGCAGTGGGATGCCACGATCCCCTATCTGGAAAAACAGGTTTTAGATCCATGGACCCACAATAAGACCATCCAGAAGGCAAGAGAAAGTTTCCGCATCACACCGGAGCAGAAGGAATATTTAAAGACATTGAAAGTGGGAAAACGATCATGAAAAACAGGAGCAGAACATGACATTACAGCAGCTTACATACTTGAAAACCACAGCTGAATGTGGAAATATCACAGAAGCAGCAGAAAAACTCTTCATATCCCAGCCAAGCCTCAGCGCTGCGATCCATAACCTGGAAAAGGAAATGGGAGTGACTGCTTTTGTGCGCTCTAAAAAAGGGGTGATCCTTACAAGGGACGGGGAAGAGCTTTTGTCCTATGCGGGAATGCTGTTGGAGCAGGCG
>CAVDQU010000054.1:0-16271 GCA_963611035.1 Agathobaculum sp. | reverse complement strand
AAGCAATATTGACGGCCTTTTTGAAAACCTTATGGAGACAGAGGACGGACTTTACTGTTTGGACTATGAATGGGTATTTGACTTCCCGATCCCGGCCGGTTTCGTCCGTTACCGCAATCTGGTTTACTTCTATTATAAATATGAAGGACTGATGGAGTATGAAAATGCCACCCAGTTCTTAAAGGAATTTGGAATGGATGAGAAGCTGGCAAAAACCTATGCTTCCATGGAAGTATCATTCCAGACCTGGGTACACGGTGACGGAACTCAGGGATATATGGGTAATTACAAGCAGCGTTTGGTGACTCTGGAAGAGTTAAAAGCCCAGGAAAAGGAGCTGGCTCAGGCAAGAGAGCGGATCAACCAGCTTCAGGCAGAGGTAGAAGAGCGGAATATCCAGGTAAAGAAGGACCAGGAGATCCTGCGCCTTACCAATAACCATGTGACCAACCTGGAAGTAATGATCAAGGATCTGCGTCATGAGATCGACGAATTAGGCAAACTGGCTACCTACTTAAATGGCCATGAAGCTCTTGTGTTCAAGATGCGCCGGAAACTGGGACAGCAGGTAAATAAGGCATTCCCTAAGGGCACCAGAAAGCGCAAAATCTTAAACTACAGCTTTAATACTGTAAAGCATCCCATCAAATATGGAAAAATGTATGCAACCAAAGAAGGACGCAATCTCATTGAAGGTGATTTTAAGATCGGTGACGGCTATCTGACCGGTGGACATCTTTCTTTCCCACAGTATGAGAGCCCTATGGTTTCTATCGTTATTCCATGTTATAACCAGATCCATTATACCTATGCCTGCTTGCAGTCCATTCTGGAATTTACCAAAGATGTGACCTACGAGGTGATCATTGCAGATGACGTTTCCACAGACGCTACTGCAGAGATTGGCCGCTTTGTAGACGGACTGGTGATCTGCCGAAATAAGACAAACCAGGGCTTCCTTCGCAACTGCAACCAGGCTGCAAAAGCTGCCAAAGGCAAATATATCATGTTCTTAAACAATGATACCAAGGTAACAGAAGGCTGGCTGTCTTCTCTGGTAAACCTGATTGAGTCTGATGATACCATTGGTATGGTTGGTTCTAAGCTGGTTTATCCGGACGGAAGATTACAGGAAGCTGGCGGTATCATCTGGAGTGACGGTTCCGGCTGGAATTACGGCCGTCTGGATGATCCGGATAAGGCAGAATACAACTATGTGAAAGATGTGGATTATATTTCCGGCGCAGCGATCCTGTTATCTGTAGACTTATGGAAGCAGATCGGCGGCTTTGATGAGCGTTTTGCACCGGCTTACTGCGAAGACTCTGACCTGGCATTTGAGGTAAGAAAAGCTGGCTACAGAGTGGTTTACCAGCCACTTTCCAAGGTGATCCATTTTGAGGGTGTTTCCAATGGTACGGATGTAAATGGTACCGGCTTAAAGCGCTATCAGGTGGAAAACAGCCAGAAATTAAAAGAAAAATGGGCCGACGAGTTTAAGAAACAGTGCGTCAATGACGGAAATCCAAACCCGTTCCGTGCAAGAGAGCGCAGTCAGGGCAAGAAGGTCATTTTAGTAGTGGATCATTATGTTCCTACTTTTGATAAAGATGCTGGTTCCAAGACTACCTACCAGTATCTGAAAATGTTCTTAAAGAAGGGCTATGTAGTCAAGTTCTTAGGAGACAATTTCCTTCACGAAGAGCCGTATTCTACCACTCTTCAGCAGATGGGAATTGAGATCCTTTATGGAGATCACTGGGCAACCGGCCTTTGGGACTGGCTGAAATTAAATAAAGATGAGATCGACGTAGCTTACCTGAACAGACCGCATATTGCTACCAAATACGTAGACTTTATCAAGGAAAATACCAATATCAAGGTTATCTACTATGGTCATGACCTGCATTTCTTACGTCTGGGCCGTGAATATGAGCTGACCGGGGATATTGATATTAAGAGAGAGGCAGATTACTGGAAGGCAATCGAGCTTTCCATGATGCGCAAGGCGGCTATTTCTTATTATCCGTCCTATGTGGAGATCAACGCCATTCATGCTATTGATCCAGAAATCAAGGCAAAGGCGATCACTGCCTATGTATATGACCACTTCCTGACAAATATCCAGGAAGACTTTGCCAAGAGAGAAGGCCTGCTGTTTGTGGGCGGCTTTGCGCACCCACCGAATGCAGATGCTGTGCTCTGGTTTGCAAAGGAGATCTTCCCATATATCAGAGAGCAGCTGCCGGATATTAAATTCTATGTAGTTGGCTCTAAGGTAACAGATGAGATCAAGGCCTTAGAACAGCCTGGAAATGGCATTATCATCAAGGGCTTTGTCAGTGAAGAAGAGCTGGCAAACCTGTATGCTTCCTGTAAGGTAGTAGTGGTTCCGCTGCGTTACGGCGCAGGTGTGAAGGGCAAAGTGGTAGAGGCAATCTACAACGGCGCACCGATCATCACCACCAGCACTGGTGCAGAAGGCATCCCGCAGGTAGAGCAGGTCCTTGAAGTAGAGGACGATCCAAAGGCATTTGCAGACAAGACCGTAGCTTTGTATCAGGATAATGACCGCTGCCGCCAGATGTGCGAAGAAACCCAGAAATATATCAGGGAACATTTCAGCATGGATGGGGCATGGAAAGTCATAGAGGAAGACTTTTCGCGATAGCAATGAGCAGTGTGAAAAAACTTCTCAGACGAAACTGAGAAAAGTTTACTTTCCGAAGATATGGCTGAGAAGTTTTTTCATAGGGCGAATGCCTGCGACCGAGAAAATGCGAAGCATTTTGGAGGTCAGCACTGCGGACAAGGAAAACAGAACAGGAGATAAAAATGCAGGCAATCTTATTAGCCGGTGGTTTGGGCACAAGACTTCGCAGCGTTGTAAGTGACCGCCCCAAGCCAATGGCACTGATCGAAGATAAACCATTTATGGAATATGTGACCAGGGAACTGGTACGCAGCGGCATTACAGAGATCATTTTCGCTGTAGGCTACAAAGGTTCCATGGTGGAAGAATATTTTAAAGACGGAAGTGAATTTGGCTTTTCCGCTTCCTATGCCTATGAGGAGACTCTGTTAGGCACAGCCGGAGCCATTAAAAACGCCGGTAAATTCATTACAGACGACCGTTTTTATGTGTTAAATGCAGATACCTTTTACCAGATCGACTACACCCGTCTGGTAAAGCAGCAGGATGACCAGAACCTGGATATGGCTCTGGTGCTGCGCCAGGTGCCGGATGTGTCCCGCTATGGCAAAGCCATTTTAGATGAAAATGGTATTCTCACCGGATTTAATGAAAAAACAGCAGATCCGGTGCCGGGAACCATTAATGGCGGCATTTATCTCATGAAAAAGAGCCTGTTAGAGGAGATTCCAGAAGGAAAAGTATCCCTTGAAAATGAGATGATCCCTAAGTGGCTTTTGGAAGGAAAGAAACTGGGCGGCTTTGTAAATGACGGCTATTTTATCGACATCGGTATCCCGGAAGCCTATTTCCAGTTCCAGGAAGATGTAAAAACAGGAGTTGTACATTAAAATCTCAGTGAAAATGGATCCGAAAGGAGAAAAATATGGTGATCAGAGGCAGAGCGCCCCTTCGCGTCAGCTTTGGAGGCGGCGGCACAGATGTAGCCCCATTCTGCGAACAGCAGGGCGGCGCTATTATCGGAAGTACCATTAATAAATACGCATATTGTTCCATCGTACCAAGAGAGGACGACCAGATCATCGTCCACTCTCTGGATTTCGATATGACAGTAAAATACAACACAAAAGAAAACTACGTCTATGACGGACGTCTGGATCTGGTAACCGCTGCTTTAAAGGCAATGGATATCAAGCAGGGCTGCGAAGTTTACTTACAGTGCGATGCGCCTCCAGGCTCCGGTCTTGGAACTTCTTCTACTGTTATGGTGGCTATGCTGACGGCTATGGCACGCTGGAAAGGCGTTATGTTAGATGCCTATGCAATGGCTGATCTGGCATACGAAGTAGAAAGAGAAGATTTAAAGATCGACGGCGGATACCAGGATCAGTATGCGGCAACTTTTGGCGGCTTTAATTTCATAGAGTTCCATGGACGCAACAATGTAGTGGTAAATCCATTACGCATTAAGAAAGATATTATCCACGAACTGCAGTATAACCTGCTGTTATGTTATACCGGAAAGATCCATGTTTCTGCCAATATCATTAAAGATCAGGTGCAGAACTATGAGAAGAAAGATGCTTTTGACGCTATGTGCGAGGTAAAGGCGCTGGCTTATGCTATGAAGGATGAGCTGTTAAAGGGCAATCTCCACAGCTTTGGAAAGCTGTTAGACTACGGCTGGCAGAGCAAAAAGCGCATGAGCAATAAGATCTCCAATCCACAGATTGATGAGCTGTATGAAGAGGCATTAAAGTCAGGCGCTCTTGGCGGCAAGCTGTTAGGCGCCGGTGGCGGCGGATACCTGTTAATGTACTGCCCGTACAATGTGCGTCATAAAGTGGCAGCCCGTATGGAGTCCATGGGCGGACAGCTGGCTGACTGGAACTTTGAACTGCGCGGTGCCCAGAGCTGGGTAGCAGACGAAGACCGCTGGCAGTATGACAAAGTAAAAGTGCAGATGCCAAACGGGGAATATTGTTTCGACTTGAAATAAAGGCAGATCTGCAAAACAGTGCAGGTTACAATCATAGAAATTGAGCAATCGCAGAAATGGAAAACAAAACTGTGGAACATAGAGCAGATCATACATTGAACAAAGTAGTATTTTTAGACCGGGACGGCACATTAAACGAAGAAGTGAACTATCTTCACAGAACCGAAGATATGAAGCTGCTTCCTGGTGTGCCCCAGGCTTTAAAGAAGCTGAAAGATGCCGGTTATAAGCTGATCGTAGTCACCAACCAGGCGGGAGTGGCAAGAGGTTATTATACAGAAGAAGATGTAAAAGTCCTTCACCAGTATATGAACCAGCTGCTAAAAAAAGAAGGAGCAGAGATCGATGCCTTTTATTATTGCCCCCACCACCCGATACATGGCATTGGTGCCTATAAAAAAGCCTGCAATTGCCGCAAGCCGGGAATCGGCATGTTTGAAATGGCAGAAAAAGACTTTCCGGTGGACAAGGCTGCATCCTATATGATCGGAGATAAGCTTCTGGATACAGAAGCGGGACAGAGATTTGGTGTTACCTCTATTCTGGTGGGAACCGGATATGGGGCAGAACTTCATAAGGAGCAGCAGGAAAAAGGTGAAAATGCACCATATGACCATTATGCAGAGGATCTGGAAGCGGCGGCACAGTGGATACTGGAACGCAGGTAAAAATGGATCCTGATGGTCAAAAGGAGAAAATAGTATATGAAAGAACTTAGATTTTTAGAGGAATTAGTACAGCGTTATCCGGTACTTGAGCCGGTAAAAGAGGACATCCTTAAGGCATATGAGATCATAAGAGACTGCTATGAAAATGGCGGAAAACTGATGATCGCAGGAAACGGCGGCAGCTGTTCCGACAGCGAACACATTGTAGGGGAACTGATGAAAGGTTTTGTAAAACGCCGTCCTGTATCAGAAGAACTGGCCCAGGCACTTAAGGCGGCAGATCCTCAGATGGGTGAAAAACTGGCAGAAAACCTTCAGGGGGGCCTTCCGGCCATTGCGCTCACCGGCCATTGCGCCCTGACTACTGCTTACTCCAACGATGTAAACGGAGATCTTACCTTTGCACAGCAGCTGTATGGATATGCTAAAAAGGGCGATGTATTCCTGGGGATCACTACCTCCGGCAATTCCAAAAATGTGCTTTATGCAGCAACTGCAGCCAAGGCATTAGGCGTGACCGTGATCGGACTGACCGGACGTGACGGCGGAAAGATCAAAGGATTTTCCGATGTTTCCATCGTAGTTCCGGAGCAGGAGACTTTTAAGATCCAGGAACTTCACCTTCCTGTATATCATGCACTGTGTCTGATGCTGGAGGACCATTTTTATGAGTCATAAGCATGTATATGCAATACCTGCCTATGGGGATTCACCGTATCTGGAGAGCTGCATCAAATCGCTGAAAGCCCAGAACGTGGCTTCACCGGTGATCCTGTGCACCTCTACGCCAAGTCCATTTTTGGCAGCTATGGCGGAGAAATACGATCTTCCCTACTACATCCGGGAAAGAAAAAGTAATATCCGAGACGACTGGAACTACGCCTATTCCATGGCAGATGCAGAGTTTGTCACTATCGCCCACCAGGACGATATGTACTGCAAAAACTATGGGGAAGAGCTGTTAAAAGCAACTGAAAAATATCCGGACATGACTGTATTTACCTCTGATTATGCCATTGTGAAAAACAAAAATGTGATCACCGGAGATAAAATGCTGTGGGTCAAAAGGATTTTGCGTCTTCCACTGCGTTTTCACAGTCTTTGCGGCATTACATGGGTAAAAATAATGCCCTTGGTTCTGGGGAATCCGATCTGCTGTCCGGCAACTACTTACAGTAAAAAGCTGTTAGGAGAGCCATTTGTCCAGTCAGAGTACCAGTTTGCCTTAGACTGGGATCACATGGTGCAGCTGGCAAAAGAAAAGGGCCGGTTTATCTGCGTGGAAAAGCCTTTGATCTATTACCGGGTCCATGAAGGGGCAACTACAAATGCCTGCATCAAAGACAACCGGAGAGCAAAAGAAGAGGCAGAAATGTTTGCCAGGTTTTGGCCAAAGCCAGTAGTAAAACTGATCATGCGGGGATATTCTTCCGCTTACAAAGAATACGATGATTAATTATAAGGAACAGGTAAAAAATGGGGAGTAAAAAAGGGAAAGAAGGTCTTTTGCTGGCTGTATTCTGGCTGGTAGCAGCTGTTCTTATAGGAACAGCCGCAAACAGACTCATTCTTCATGGCCCTGTGGGGAGAACATTACAAAAAGAAGAAACAGGACGGATGCTTGTAGAACTGTCTGTCCTGTTTTTGTGGAATCTGTGGTGGCTGTGTCTGGCTGTAAAACGTAGGGAAAAACAGGTGTTGGCAGTAGCTGGACTGATCCCTGGATGGCTGCTTTTTCTCTGGGGGCATAGAATATTGATCCCATTGATCGGAGCTGCTGTCTGGATGGGGACACTGATGGGATATGGCATCTGCATCAATAACTGTTTTTTAGGAAACTTTGGTAAAAGACGCAGATACATGTTTCCTGTGTGGGAAAAGATCCTTCTGGGACTGACCACTGGAAGCGCTGCATGGATGGTCCTTGTATGTGCCATTTCCCTTACAGGACATGGAGGAATTGGACTGTGGAGAAAGATAGCAGCTGTGTTTTTTGTGGCAATCGTGGGGATTGCAGGGATCTGGCTGTGGAAAAACAAAGAAATTTTCAGCAGGTCTGTGGATAACCACCTCCATTCACTTATGCCGGAGAATGTGCTTCAGGCAGCGCTGTTTGCATTCATTCTTACCATGTTCTTTCTTCAGGCAGGCCGTTTAAACCATGAGCTGGACTACGATTCTCTCCATTATGGTCTGCGCTCCGCTTATATACTGGACAATGGAAAAGGCATTTACGAGAATCTGGGACTGATCAATCTGGTATATAGCTACAGCAAAGGGGCAGAAGTGCTGGTGCTTCCTTTAGCAGGTACGCCAACCTATGGATTTGTACTTTCCTTTACCTTCTGGACAACAGCGGTCAGTATAATAACGGCTGGGGTGGTGGGCACACGCTTTGGTGGAAAAACAGCTGGTTTCTGGACGGGAGCGCTGATCAGTGCGGTTCCCGGCATTATGAATATGGCCGTTTCTGCTAAAAGTGACAGTATAACGCTGATGTGCCAGCTTATCATTTACGATATGCTGTGTCTGGCAGTTACAAGAGAAGATAAAAAGAAGGATACAAGTGCTCCATGGCTCATATTTGCAGTAGCCGTATATATCTTATCCCTTGTTTATAAACCTACAGCCCTTGTATTTTCCACTGCCTTAGGCGGTGTAGGACTGGTATGCCTGCTTATTTTTGGAAAAGCAGGAAAACAGGATAAAAGGGGCTTTTTGACCTGGATCCTTCCGACGTTTGCAACTGCAGGATTGTGGTACCGCACCTGGCTTCTTACAGGAGTTCCTGTAACATCTGTATTTGCCAACTTTTGTGAAAAAATTGGCTTTAAAGTAAAATATCCCTATAACTTTTCACATGTGATCGGTGATCCTTCTGTCCTTTCCACACAGGAGAAGATAAGCAGGCTGCTGGCACGTTTAAAAGGGATCCTCATTTCTCCTGTAGGAGAAGATATGGACCATGTGATCATTGCATGGGGAACTGTGCTTATAACTGCACTTTTGCTGTTTTGGATCTTCCAGGTAATAACAAGAGTTCTGAAACACCAGAAGATCTCACAGCTGGACTTTTTTGACGGCTTTCTCATGGTCACACTGTTAGTCGGTTCTGCAGCCAGCATCTATACACTTTCCCAGGTGGATGGAAATTATTTCATACTGGTGTATGCTGTGGTAGTCATCAGTACCGTGCGGATCACAGGACACTGGTTCAGAATACACGAGGAAGAAGATACTGCCGCAGCTGCGGCAAGTATGGGTGAAGGTGAGTCCCTGAACCGCAAAAAAGGGCTGTTTGGCGGCCGTTTCCTGCGGATCGGTATCTGTCTGTTGGCTGTCCCCTTCCTCCTCTTTAACACCCTTATCACATCCTCTACCAGCTGGGCGGGCTGCCCAGGCTTTACACCATTTAAATTATCTGGTAAAGGATATTATAACCACCGTCATCACAGACACGAAAGCTGGGAACGCCGGGGCTGTAAAGAACTTTGTTCACGGCTTACAAAAAGGAACCGGGTAGTAGCCTTTGGCTTTCATCCCCAGGTACTGGATATGGACTGCAGCGTGCAAAGCTATTATGACATAACAGGAAGCGGCGGAGATGTATACTTAGTAAAAAAACTGGCTTATTTTGAAGAATATTTAAGGTGGGCCGGAACCGAATATATTTATGTACAGGCGGGCTATCTGGCAGATCAGCCAAGAGCCACCCAGATCATTGAAGACATGATCGCAGAAGGGACCTTAAAAGACCTTACCTTTGAGTGGGGAAATATGCTGGCAAGAGTGGATCTGGACCACCCATTCAAAGAACCGGATGAAAAATTAGTACAGCTGTTCCGCGATACCTACAGTATGAACAAAAACGGAGAATAAGATTCAAGGAGGCAGAATATTGGACACCAGGGAAAGAATTAAATTCAGGATCGGATTTTCCAGAATGGAAAAACAATATCAATGGAAGGACCATGTGATCTTCATGGGACTTCTGTTAGGGTTAGCAGTGTGGGTGAACCATGGGATACAGATCAAAGGCCTATATATGGACGATCTGTATTTCTGGTCCTGCTATGGCGAACAAAGCTTCTTTGAGTATGTATTTCCCATGGGAAGCACCCGTTTCCGCTTTCTATACTATCTTGCAGCCTGGTTTGAGATGGCAGTAGTAAGAAACCACGTAGCACTTTTCGTACCTATTAACATATTGCTAAATGCAGCATTGTCCTGGTATCTGTATTCTATTGGATGGCGGCTTTCACGGGCAAAAGCCATTGGCTTCTTTACAGGAGCCATGTTCTTAGCCAGCCGCATGGCATATTACCAGATCGGACAGGTTTTAGGACTGATGGAGACCATGGCTCTTTGGATGGCTGTTTCCATTCTATGGAACCTGTACCGCTATATCAACGAAGAAAACAGGGAAAACTGCTTTTACTTTGCCAGCCTGCTGTATTTCGGAGTATGTTTCGTACATGAGCGCTATATGGCGCTGCTGCCATTATTATTACTGGCTCTTATCGTAAAAAAATGCAGAAAAATCTCTCTCTGGCTCAGCGCAGTCATCTCCTTTGGACTGGTGCAGCTGATCCGGGCTTTCACCATTGGCTCTGTCCTTCCCGCAGGAACCGGCGGAACCCAGGTAGCAGACACCTTAAACATCCCCCAGGCAATCAAATTCGCTTTCAGCCAGGCGGCCTATGTTTTCGGGATCAATGCAGGCCCTGAGCACTTAAATGGATGCCCGTGGAGCGATAGCCCCATGTGGGTCAAAGGCCTGATCGTTATGGCAGATGTGATGATCCTTATCATGGTACTGGCATTTCTGGTGAAGTTTATCATGGAAAAACAGAAAGACCGCAAACTTTCCATGCTGTTCAACACATTGCTTTTCGTTGGCTTCATTGCCTTAAACATTGTCTGCTCCAGCGTGACCATCCGTGTGGAAATGCGCTGGGTATACGTATCATTGGCTGGTGCATTACTCTTTCTTTCCTACATCTATGGGGAATTGACCCAGGGTGTAAAAAAAGAACTGTATTTAAAAAGACTTTGGCCTTGGGGGATCCTTTTCGCGCTTTATGTGCTGCTTATGCTTCCGACAGAACTGTTCTACCGCAGCTGCTATCCAAAACTGTATTTGTGGCCAGACCAGCTGCGCTATAATTCCCTGGCAGAGCAGACCTATGAAAAATATGGGGACGACATTTTCGGAAAGACCATCTATATTATGGGCAACAGCTATCAAATGAGCGATTTTACCGCCCGCACCTTCTTTAAAGTATTTGATCCGAAAATGAAGGCAGAAGGCACAAAAGTAGAATTTATCGACAGCATCCGTGACATTGGACAGGTAGATGATCAGATGCTGATGCTGAGAGAAGACCCGGCTCATAATGCATTCCAGGATATCACAGATTTTGTCCGCAGCCTGAAACTACAGGTGGATCATGGTTATTATTCCGATGGCTGGATGGATGAACATGCGTCCCTTACTGTAATGGCAGGTTCCACCGGAGAAATCGAATTAGAGTTCATGTATCCAGGTGTAATGAATGGCGGGGAAGCCATTACCATTACAAAAGACGACGAACCGGCCCGCATACTGCCTCTTCACTCCAGTGTAGTGCAGACTACACTTCAGGCAGAGCCGTGGCAGTTAGTCCATCTGGAATTTGACTATAATTTCTACATGCAGAATGCAAGGGAGCAGAGAGGCGAAGACCGCCTGGCAGCCATCGTTCATATTACAACACCGTAGCGGAGGAAAAATTCATGAAACTTCCCGATAGCAGGGAGCAAAACAAGAGAAATACCGTGGAAAAAAACGTATATGCAGAGCACCTGGGTCGTGGAGAAAGCAAGGCGGATAAAGGGGGGAAAGAAATAATTGTCTGGCTCATACCCCTTCTTGGCATTGCATTCCTACTATGGTATATCAAAAATGCAGCCTGTGATGTGGTCTATTCCGACTATATCCGTCTGGTAAACAGCTATCTGCCGGATGTGTGCAACCCGAAGAAATTCTTCGTAGCGGATGTGCTGACCCGCATCCCCATCAACTATCTGGCCCGTATCATAAACGTAAAGTTATTTGGTTTTTCCATTACCTTTGACCGTATATTAGGTGCCGTAAGCGTAGGACTTGCAGCCTGGAGCTTTTCCGTCTATTCCCGTCAGCTGAAGGTAAATGTAACATGGTTTATCGCTTTCATGGTAGTCATGTTCAGCCTGAACAAATGGGAGATGCTGACCAATGGAAGCGGCTGGTCCCATTTCTTTGCATTCGCCTGCTTCTATTACCACCAGATCCTTTTCGACCGGTATTACCGTGGTGAAGAGGGAAAATGGGATAAAACAATGCTTATGCTGCTGCCATGGCTGATCATCTTGGGAACCGCAGGTCCTTACTGCGCCATCTATGCAGTGGTCATGATCCTGGCATCCGGTGCAGCAGCATTGCTGGACAAAGAGGGTAAACGAAAAGAATACATCAAATTCCTTTTCTGTACTCTTGCCCCTCTTCTTCTTTACATCCTCAGCAACTCCTTTGCAGTAGAAGAACATGCAGGAGCTACCGGAAGGTCACTGGGACAGATCTTAGCCGATCATCCCACATTTCCAGTACGGTTTATCCTTAAATCCCTTGCAGGAATGTTCATCGGTGGAGAAGAATTACAGCAGTGGATCCAAAATGGTTGTATTTCCAACAAAGTTATTTATTTGCTGGGAGTAATACTCATGGCTGGTTATCTGTGGTCCCTGTGGCTAAACATCAGTCTTAAACTGTATAAAAAAACACTTTTTCCTCTCATACTCCTTGTATCAGGCGGGGCAAACCACCTTCTCATCTTCCTTTCACGGTACATTTTTGAGAAAGAAGATTATGCCTTAAGCTCCCGCTATGCACTGCAGTTTCAGGTAGGCGTCCTGGGGATCCTTCTCACCTTTGCCCTGGCATCCCAAATACACAGGAAACATATCAACGGTGGGCGGTTAAAACGCATAATGGCTGTCCTTGAAACAGCCTTCTGTATTGCAATCCTTCTGGGAAATGGTTATACTACTTATCGTGAGATACAAAAGGCACCTTACAGAGAAGAAAACTTCGAAAAAATGGCAGTAATGGCACCGTCCATTCCGTCCATGACAGAAGAAGAACTAAAAGAACATTCCAAAGAAATAGACAACCTTTACGAATACCGGAAAGGCACAGAAAAAATCCAGGAAGCATTCCGTATCCTGGAAGAAAACCACCTGAACATCTTCAGGAATAAATAATATTGACGACGATGTCCTCTCAAATGATGAGAGCGTACAAATGAACTAACTCTTGGAGGAAAGATTAAAAATGAAAGTTGTTATCTTAGCAGGCGGCTTCGGCACCAGGATCAGCGAAGAAAGCCATTTAAAACCAAAGCCAATGATCGAGATCGGTGAAAAGCCGATCCTTTGGCATATCATGAAATATTATTCCGAATTCGGGTACCATGATTTTGTGATCTGTCTGGGATATAAGCAGTACGTTGTAAAAGAATTTTTCGCAGATTACTTCCTGCATACATCTGATGTAACCTTTGATCTGGCAAACAACAGCATGGAAGTACACAATAACTATTCCGAGCCATGGAAAGTCACACTGGTAGATACCGGCTTAAATACCATGACCGGCGGACGTGTAAAACGGATCCAGCCATATATTGGAAACGAGCCATTCATGCTTACTTACGGCGACGGCGTTTCCAATGTAGACTTAAACGAACTGGTGGCTTTCCATCGTTCCCATGGCAAGATCGCAACCATTACCACGGTAAATCTGGGACAGTCCAAGGGCGTGTTAAACATTGCAGACGACAATACCGTCCTTTCCTTCCGTGAAAAAGACGATAACGACGGCGCTCTCATCAATGGCGGTTTCATGGTAATGAACCCGGAGATCTTCGACTATCTGGAAGGCGACTCCACTGTATTTGAACAGGGACCGATGCAGAAGCTGGCAGCAGAAGGACAGATGAAATCTTTCTATCACGGCGGTTTCTGGCAGTGCATGGATACCCAGAGAGAGATGAAGAAGCTGGAAGAACTGTGGCAGTCAGGAAAAGCACCGTGGAAGATCTGGAAAGACTAAAGAGCGACTAA
The DNA here is from genome assembly GCA_963611035.1 of Agathobaculum sp. Taxonomy (GTDB): domain Bacteria; phylum Bacillota; class Clostridia; order Lachnospirales; family Lachnospiraceae; genus Enterocloster. The sequence continues at coordinate 2,812 of CAVDQU010000054.1, read as the reverse complement.
GGAGCAATTATGGCATTAACATTAGAAGAATTAAAAGCATTCTATAACGGAAAAAAGGTACTAGTCACAGGCCATACCGGTTTCAAAGGTTCCTGGCTGGTACGCATCCTGACACTGGCAGGCGCCCAGGTAACAGGTTATGCTTTAAATCCGCCTACAGATCCGGCACTTTTTGAAATTGCGGGACTGGAAGATACCATTCATCATGTTGTAGGCGATGTGCGGGATCTGGCACACCTGCGCCGTGTATTTGACGAGGTAAAGCCGGAGATCGTGTTCCACCTGGCAGCACAGCCGATCGTCCGTGAGTCCTATAAAGAACCAGTTTACACATATGAAACCAACGTAATGGGTACCGTGAACATCCTGGAATGTGTCCGCCTTACTGACTCTGTACGGTCATTTCTAAACGTAACAACCGACAAAGTATACGAAAACAGAGAATGGGAATACGGATACCGGGAATGTGACCCGTTAGACGGCTATGACCCATATTCCAACAGTAAATCATGTTCCGAGCTGGTAACACACAGCTATAAAAAGTCCTTCTTCGAGGACGGACGCTGCGCTATTTCCACTTCCCGTGCAGGAAATGTGATCGGAGGCGGTGACTTTGCAAGCGACCGCATTATCCCGGACTGCATCCGGGCGGCAGCAGCCGGAAAGCCCATCCAGGTAAGAAATCCACATTCCACCAGACCATATCAGCATGTATTAGAGCCATTAGCTGTATATCTGACCATTGCCATGGAACAGTATAAAGCCGGCAAATATCAGGGCTATTATAACGTAGGACCAGATGACAGAGACTGCGTTACGACCGGTGATCTGACAGATATGTTCTGTGATGCCTGGGGTGACGGGATGATCTGGGAAAACCACTGGGTTGGCGGCCCTCATGAGGCCAACTTCCTGAAATTAGACTGCTCCAAGATCAAAACGGTATTTGGCTGGAAGCCGAGATATACGGTAAAAGAGGCCATTGAAAAGACCGTAGAATGGTCCAAGGAGTATTTAAACGGGGCGGATATGTTAGAAGTAACAGACCGTCAGATCCGGGAATTTTTTAGATAGGAGATAAAAAATATGTTTGAACATACAACGGAAGCAGAGGCAAGAAAGCAGATCCTGGATCTGGTAGCCGATTACTGCGACACTTTCCATAAGAAAAAAGAATACAAAGAAGGAGAACGCATTCCATATGCGTCCAGAGTTTATGACCACAGTGAAATGGTCAATCTGGTAGACAGTTCTCTGGAATTCTGGCTGACTTCCGGCCGTTATACTGATACATTTGAGAAGAAACTGGCAGAGTATCTGGGCGTACGCTACTGTTCTCTGGTCAATTCTGGTTCTTCTGCAAACCTGATCGCATTTATGGCACTGACTTCTCCCCTTCTGGAAGACCGCCGTGTAAACCGCGGGGACGAGGTTATTACGGTTGCCTGTGGTTTCCCAACTACAGTAGCGCCAATGATCCAGTATGGCGCGGTACCTGTATTTGTTGATGTGACCATTCCACAGTACAATATTGATGTAAATATGTTGGAAGCTGCCAGATCCGAGAAGACAAAGGCAGTTATGATCGCCCATACACTGGGAAATCCATTTGATCTGCGGGCTGTAAAGGCATTTTGTGATAAGTATAATCTGTGGCTGGTTGAGGATAACTGTGATGCTTTAGGAACACAGTATACAATGGAAGAAGACGGAAAAGAGGTAGTACATTTCAGTGGAACAGTAGGTGATATTGGAACTTCCAGTTTCTATCCGCCTCATCATATGACTATGGGAGAAGGCGGCGCTGTGTATACCAACAGCCCACTTTTAAATAAGATCATTCGTTCTTTCCGTGACTGGGGAAGAGACTGTATCTGTCCGTCTGGTCATGACAATATGTGCGGACATCGTTTTGACCGTCAGTACGGGGAACTTCCAGTGGGATATGACCACAAGTATGTGTATTCTCATCTGGGATATAATCTGAAGGCTACGGATATGCAGGCTGCGATCGGATGTGCCCAGTTAGACAAGTTCCCGTCTTTCGTGGAACGCCGCCGTCACAATTTTGCAAGATTGAAGGCTGCGCTGGCTGACTGCACCGATAAACTGATCCTTCCGGAGGCAGCACCACATTCTAACCCAAGCTGGTTTGGATTTTTGATCACCTGCAAGGAAGGTACGGATCGTAATGCGGTTGTCCAGTATGTTGAGAGCAAGGGCGTACAGACACGTATGCTGTTTGCGGGTAATCTGATCAAGCATCCTTGTTTTGATGAGATGAGAGCGGCTGGAACTGGGTATCGTGTTGTGGGTGAACTGGAGAATACGGAGAGGATCTTGAGGGATACTTTCTGGGTTGGAGTTTATCCGGGGATGAATGATGAGATGATTGATTTTATGGCTAGGACTATTCGGGAGGCTATAAAATAGTTGTGGAAGGTCCGAACTGATTTCCTGGGCGGATGTTTTGCCGAGAGAGGTCCGAACTGTGGAAAGGGGGCCTTGGTTTTTCAGTTTATCATTGTCCACTGGCTTTCGACATGCACCTGTTCGCCTGCATCGGACTTTGTCCGCTGCATTCGGACAGCTGCGCTCAAGATGTGGACAATCGATAAAATGAAAACGGCCCCCTTTCCACAGTTCTACAAATAAGCGCGAATGAGGAAAGGCGCTATGTGCGGCCAGCGAAGCTGGTTGCAATGGTAGAAATGTTACAGTGGTGGTAATGCTGTTGTAGCAATAGTATTATGTATTATGTCCTCTCGGAGTCTTTCCTGCACCTGCCTTTGTGGCCGATTTTCCGCCAGTA
>CAVDQU010000053.1:0-16272 GCA_963611035.1 Agathobaculum sp. | reverse complement strand
AATTGGAAAGAATCACATTCAGAGCAGTTCTAATTCTTTTCAGAACTGCTCTTTTTGTCTGCTCTGAATCTGATACTTTCCTAATGAATTGTAACACACTTACGTATTCCGTACTAGCGCAAAAAAACGCAGCCCCGCAAATTACAGGACTGCGTTTTACAAGTTTTATAAAAACTTTTTCCTTTGATTACTTCTGTGGGCCAGCTGCTACCAGTGCCTTACCAGCTTCGTTGCTCTCGTACTTAGCGAAGTTCTTGATGAATCTGCTTGCCAGATCTTCTGCCTTCTTCTCCCACTCGGAAGCATCTGCGTAGGTGTCACGTGGGTCAAGGATTGCAGGATCTACACCTGGAAGTTCGGTAGGTACTTCGAAATCGAAGTGAGGGATCTTCTTGGTAGGTGCCTTTAAGATGTCGCCACTTAAGATAGCGTCGATGATACCACGGGTATCCTTAATGGAGATACGCTTGCCGGTACCATTCCATCCGGTATTTACTAAGTATGCCTTAGCGCCGCTCTTTTCCATCTTCTTAACCAGCTCAGCTGCATACTTTGTAGGATGCAGTTCCAGGAATGCCTGACCGAAGCAAGCAGAGAAGGTAGGTGTAGGCTCGGTGATTCCACGCTCTGTACCAGCTAATTTAGCTGTAAATCCAGACAGGAAGTAGTACTGAGTCTGCTCTGGTGTCAGGATAGATACTGGAGGCAGTACGCCGAAAGCATCTGCGGACAGGAAGATAACGTTCTTTGCTGCAGGACCTGCAGAAATTGGGCGAACGATCTTCTCGATGTGGTCGATCGGGTAGGAAACACGGGTGTTCTCGGTTACGCTCTTATCAGCGAAGTCGATCTTTCCGGTCTCATCCAGAGTAACGTTCTCAAGCAGAGCGTTTCTCTTAATTGCATTGTAGATATCTGGCTCAGAATCCTTATCCAGGTTGATAACCTTAGCGTAGCATCCGCCTTCGAAGTTGAATACGCCATTGTCATCCCAGCCGTGCTCATCATCACCGATCAGCAGACGCTTAGGATCTGTAGACAGAGTGGTCTTACCCGTACCAGACAGACCGAAGAAGATTGCGGTGTTCTCACCGTTCATATCTGTATTTGCGGAGCAGTGCATGGAAGCGATGCCCTTTAATGGCAGATAGTAGTTCATCATGGAGAACATACCCTTCTTCATCTCGCCGCCGTACCATGTATTGATGATAACCTGCTCACGGCTTGTGATGTTGAATACAACTGCGGTCTCAGAGTTCAGACCTAATTCCTTGTAGTTTTCTACTTTAGCCTTAGATGCGTTGTAAACAACGAAATCTGGCTCGAAGTTTTCCAGTTCTTCAGCAGTTGGCTTGATGAACATGTTGGTAACGAAATGTGCCTGCCAAGCTACTTCAACGATAAAACGGATTGCCATACGAGTGTCCTTGTTTGCGCCGCAGAATGCATCTACAACGTAAAGTCTCTTGTTGGACAGCTCCTTCTGAGCGATCTCTTTTACAGCCTTCCAGGCTTCTTCAGATGCCGGATGGTTGTCGTTCTTGTATTCATCAGAGGTCCACCATACAGTGTCCTTGGAGTTCTCATCTACAACGATGAATTTGTCTTTAGGAGAACGTCCTGTATAGATGCCAGTCATTACGTTAACTGCTCCCAGTTCGCTGACCTGTCCTTTTTCATAACCTTCCAGTTCTGGTTTGGTCTCCTCCTCAAATAACATCTCATAAGAAGGGTTGTACACAATCTCTGTGGTTCCGGTGATACCATACTTTGTTAAATCGATTTTTGCTGCCATCTTACTAACCTCTTTCCTTTCGTAATTGATCATAAGGGATAGATGCGATTGTTTTTTTTCGCATGCACTACAAATTATCCCACTTATTTGTTAAAATGTCAACAAAGGATAGTGGTAATATTTTAACGTATTTTTATCAGTTTTTATTATGCTTATTCGGCGAATTGTAAAAATTGTAAAATACGGCTCTCCATGTTAAAATAGTTGGGAACGATTCCGAAATTACATTATCAAAAACAGGAGGATCTTACATGTGGATCTTGCCGGAAAAAGGCGAAGAGATTTTTGGATATAAAGTGACGGACCAGACCGCGGTTTCCATGCTGGGAGCCCGTATAACGGAGCTTTCCCATATGGACAGCGGCGCAAGGGTCCTGTATATAGAAAATGATGACCGTGAACTGGGATTTAACCTGATCTACCGCACGCCCCAGTTAGACCAGTCGGACAGCAACCACATTTTAGAGCATCTGATGCTGTGTTCCTGCTCCCGTTATCCAAGCCGTGATATTTTCTTTGATATGGACAGCAAAAGCTATTCTACCTTTATGAACGGCCTTACAGACAATACATACACCTGTTATCCGGTGTGTTCCCAGAGTGAGGACCAGTTATTAAAGATAATGGATGTATTTTTATGCTGCATGGAAGAGCCGGATGCTTTAAAAGAGGACTATTTTTTCCGGCGGGAAGCACTGCGCTATGAGCTGGAAGATGTGGATGAGGAACTGTCTTTAGAGGGAACTGTCTTTAATGAAGACTGGGGGCATTTGACGGATATCCAGGAAAATGCAGACAGCTTTATGGCGGAAACTCTTTATGAGGGCCAGACGGCTTCCCACTTGCTTGGCCGGGCACATTTTCACTATAAGGATATTTCTTTTGACCGGATCCGGAAACGTTTTGAGAAATTTTATCGTTATTCCAACTGTCTCATCGTCCTGTACGGGAAAATGGATATCCGGCGGGTTCTTGATTTTCTGGACAGAGAACATTTATCCCGGTTCCCAGTGTCAGAAGGTGCCATGAATAATGATCTTCTTTCTTATTTTCATGAACCGGTGAAGCAGGGATTTTTCAGACGTAAAGCAGAAAGTCCTGCTTATGAGGGAAATCCTGGGAATAATAATGCGATCATCGACTATGGTATCGACCTTTCCGGCTGCAGCGAAGAGGATCTCATCTTCTGGGATCTTGTAACGGATCTTTTGGACCAGGAGACCTCTGCCATCCACCGCATTGCCCGTGAAAATGGTCTTAATAATGTAATTGAAGTCTATCTGGATACGGCACCGGCCCTTCCTTCTTTGAAATTCCGCCTGCATAATGCAAAACCGGGACAGGAAGAGGATTTTTTAGCAGCTGTGAAAACGGGGCTTAAGGATGTTTATAAAAATGGTGTTTCTTCTGAACTGTTCCATGCAGTCTTAAAAGAAAACCGGCTTTCTGACTGCCTTACAAGAGAAGCGCCCCATCTGGGATTTCATATTTCCGAGGAGATCGGCAAATATTGGAGTACAACAGATAAGACCGGGTATTTTACCCTTTATGAGAAATGTTTTGATATCTTCTTTCAGGATGAAAAGCAGAATATCCTGCGCAGACTGGTGGGAACTGTTTTAGATCCGGCTTTAAGCGCCATTGTCACAACGGTTCCCAAACCGGGACTTGCGGAAGTCATGGAAGAAGAAAAAGAACAGTATTTGAAGACGAAAAAAGCTTCTTTAAGCAAAGAAGAGATTTTCAAGCTGATCAAAAATACCAAGGATTTCCAGACCTGGAACCAGAATGACCAGTGCAATCTGGATTTTCTCATCCAGCCGGAAGATCTGCCGGGGCCAGAGCCGGAACCGGAGATCTCTGAGACTGTTTTGCACGGCATTCACTGCCTTTCCAGTGCCGTTTCCTTAAAAGGGATCGGCTGTTACCAGCTTTTCTTTGATATCAGCGGGCTGGCGCCTTCTGACTGGAGCTACCTGACCTTGTACCAGATGCTTTTAACAGAGCTGGATACAAGACGTTTTACAGTAGAACAGCAGAAAAATAAGGAACAGGAACTGCTTTATGACTGCACCTTTGATGAACTGTATCCGGAAAAGGAAGCTGGTAAGAACAGCCATCCTATGATGAGCGTGTTCTGGTATGGGCTTACGGAAGATTTTGAGGAAGGTCTGGACCTGCTTTTAGATCTTATGGACGGCTGCGATTATGAGGACCGGGAGACCATTTTACAGATCATCAATAAGTATCTGCCAGATTATGATATGTCTAAGTCTGACAATGGGCCATCTCTGGCTTACAGCCTTACAGAGCGGTATATCAGGCGGGACAGCTGCTTTCGGTATCTGCTGAACCAGCCAGGTGTGTATGACTTTTTGAAGGATGTAAGGGATGTGCTAGAGAAGGCGCAGAATGTTGTAAAAGCAACAGATACTGGCGAAAATGCCATGGGAACTACTGCTGCGGATGTTACAGCTTTGGAAGCTGCCAGACAGATCTCCCAGAACCTTCACCGGGTGGCTGACTGCATTTTAAATAAACACAGGCTTGTATTTCTTGCCTGCGCAGATGAAAACAGTCTGGCATCGATCCTGGAGCATGGCACAAAACGGCTTTCAGAACTCCATGAGGTCACAGAAAGTGCTCTGCTCCCGGACAGCATTTTCACCTGCCCACGCAAGAGTGCAGCGATCATTGACAGTCCTTTGGAAGAAGTGCGCATGACCGGGGATTTTGGCAATGTACCTGAATTTAAAGGCCGTCATCTCCCATTTCTTCTGGCTGCAGCAGACAAATATATTAAACCGGCAATCCGCTATCAGGGCTGTGCCTATGACAGCGGTGTAGATTTTCTCCTGCCAAACCAGTATTTCACCTTGTGGAGCACTTCCGACTCCCGGATTCGCTCTACCCTTGAGACATTTGCCTCTGCGGGAGAACAGCTTAAGACACTGCCCATAAGCGCAGAAGACCTGCGTGGCTATATTTTAAGTGCCTATGCCCAGGCACTGCCCCCTTCCGGCATGTTAAATGGCCGGATGCGCTTCCTGCGCCGCAGGTTATTTGGCATTTCAACAGATGTTATCAACGAAATGATCATGGATATAAGAAATAGTTCTTTAAAAGACCAGGATGAAGCAGCCAGTCTGATCCATAAAATCTTACAGAACAGCCCGGCAGCCGTGGTTGGAAATGAAAAGATGATCGAGGAAAACAGGGATCTATTTGATGAAGTGATGAAATTGCAGTCATAAAAAATTTACAGGGGACGCGTCTTTGCACACCCCCAAAATTACTATATAACGGGTATAGATATTTGTACGATCAAAGGAGGAGTTATCCATGAACCATAAGACCGTTGTTTTCAACGAAGCAAAAATGAACTTTGACGGAAACCTTGATTTTTCCGTTCTGTCCTCAGAAGTTGTTACCTACAGCGACACCACACCGGACCAGTTTTTAGAGCGTGTGGCTGACGCAGAGATCCTTGTTACCAAGGAAATGCCTGTAAGCCGGGAACAGATCCTGGCGCTGCCAGACAGCGTGAAACTGATCTGCGAGGCAGGAACCGGCTATAATAACCTGGATCTGGATGCAGCACGGGAAAAAGGCATTACGGTATGCAATATCCCGGCCTACAGTTCTGAGCGTGTGGCACATACCGCCATTATGATGATCTTAAATTTAAGTTCCACCATGCAGACCCAGCTGGCTATGCTGGCAAAGGGAAACCATGACAATTTCACCAAAAATCTCCAGGTTCCTCATGTGGAAGTAAACGGAAAAACTCTGGGTATCATCGGTGCCGGAAATATTGGCCGCACTGTGATGAAAATTGCAAAAGCATTAGATATGAACATTCTTGTATATACAAGAACTCCTAAAGAAGATGAAGAAAATGTACATTATACAGACCTGGAAACGGTACTGAAAAACAGTGATTACGTTTCCCTTCACTGCCCGCTGACACCGGCTACCAGACACCTGATAGGTGCTGATACTCTGGCGCTGATGAAGCCAACTGCTTTCCTGATCAACACCTCCAGAGGCGCCCTCATCGATGAACCGGCGCTGATCAAGGCATTACAGGAACACAAAATCGCAGGTGCCGGACTGGACGTACAGGAAACAGAGCCGCCTGTAGAGGATAATCCATTATATACTCTGGATAATGTGATCTTAACCCCTCACATGGGCTGGAAAGGCCTGGAAACACGTCAGAGACTGCTCAGCATCTTAAAGGGAAATATTGACAGCTTTATTAATGGGAAACCTGTAAATGTGGTTTCATAAAGCAGAGCATTTTTACATATTTGCATAAAATCGCATAAAGTTTACACGAAAGACGAGGCAATAAAAATACAATGAACACACATTTATCTTTTTCCTGTGACTATATGGAAGGAGCTCACCCGGCCATTCTTCAGAGGTTGGTGGAGACAAATCTTGAAAAAACCGGGGGTTACGGACTGGATCCATACTGTGAGTCTGCCAAAGAAAAGATCAAAGCAGCCTGCGGCTGTCCGGACGGGGAAGTTTTCTTCCTGGTAGGAGGCACCCAGACCAATGCTACGGTGATCGATGCACTCCTTAAAAGCTATCAGGGCGTGATCGCAGCGGAAACCGGGCATGTAAGTGTCCATGAGGCGGGCGCCATTGAGGCAGACGGACATAAAGTGCTTACTCTGCCACATGATAACGGCAAGATCACTGCTGACCAGGTACGGGCTCTTTTAGACGGTTTTAATAATGATGCCAACCATGATCACATGGTTATGCCGGGAATGGTATATATCTCTCATCCTACGGAATATGGTACTCTTTACACCTTAGAGGAACTGACTGCCCTGAGCAATGTATGCCGGGAAAACCACATTCCTCTTTATATGGACGGAGCACGTCTGGCCTATGCCCTTGCGTGCAGCGAAAACCAGCTGACACTGGCTGACATTGCCCGTTTATGCGATATTTTCTATATTGGGGGCACAAAATGCGGAGCGCTGTTTGGAGAAGCTGTGGTCATCCCAAAACCGGGCCTGATCCCACATTTCTTTACTATTATCAAGCAGCACGGCGCATTACTTGCCAAAGGTCGTCTTCTGGGGATCCAGTTTGATACCTTATTTACAGACTCTCTCTATGAGAAAGCAGGCGTACCGGCGATCCAGGCTGCTGATCAGATACGAAAGACTTTAAAAGAGCAGAATTTTAGCCTCTGCTTCGGCTCACCTACCAACCAGGTATTCTGCATTGTAGATGACGCTCTTATGGCCCGTCTGGAAAAACAGGTGGAATTTGGCTTCTGGGAGAAATATGACGATACCCATACGGTGATCCGTTTTGCCACCAGCTGGGCAACTACCAAAGAAGATGTGGATGCGTTGTGTGATTTATTATGCAGCTTATAAAAAATGACAAGACAAAATCCACTTTGCAAATTTGCAAATTTTGCCTCATAACTTAGGTTGAGCCGGTAAGGCTGCCCATTTCGTCAACCCCGCCGGCTTATATTTTTCTCTATAGACAGATACCTCTCACTCTGCTGAACGGGTATCTGTCTTTCTCTATGTAAAAAGCTCTGACTGCTTGTTTATGTAAAAGAGTATACAGAACAGTTGTGTCCTAAGTTTGAAGCAGTCATAAAGTATTTCTAAAAAGGTTTAAGAAAGTATGAGGAAAATCTCTGGTTTTTTGTAAAACAAAAGCACGGAAGCTTTGATTTTATATGCTCCCGTGCTATTTATGCAACTTATTAAATATCTTTGCCTGTCAGGATCGGAACTCCCACATGGAACGCTTTTTCTACTGTTCCATCCAGCATGTAATACTGGTTCTGGGCCGCATCATAATGCAAAGGATCCAGCTTTTTAATATCCGGAATACCTTTCTCATTCAGACAGGACTCTTCTGCCTGTATAGACACGATCTCTCCAATGACCATCATATGAGAACCCATTTCCAGCTCTTTTACAAATTTGCATTCAAGGGCAAATGGAAATTCCTTGATGATCGGTGCATCTACCTTTGCTGCCGAAACTGCGGTCAGACCGCTCTTTTCCACTTTCTTTTCTTTTTTCCCGGAAACCAGACCAAAATAGTCTGCTTCTTTTATATGAGCTTTATCCGGGATATTAACGGTAAATGCCTGTGTCTTTTTAATATTCTCATAGGTAAGACGCTCTTTGCGGATCGCGATCATGATACATGGCGGAACAGAGCTGCAAAGCCCAGCCCATGCAACAGTCATTACATCCGGCTCTTTTTCTTCATTGTAGGTACCTACAACCAGTGTTGGTGCAGGAAATAAAAGAGCATCTGCTTTTAATTCTTTCTTCATAATGGTTCTCCTTTATACCCAACCATCATATGGACGCTGCATCACTGCATTCTGCATCCAGTTGATCAGTGTGATAAAATCAAATACCGGGCGTTTTGTTGCACGCTGGATCTCCCATGCATAGGGAGGCATATCACTGCATTCCAGAAGGATCGCTCCAATATCTGGATTTTCCTCTACCAGTTTCACGGCTGCGTCCACAACATCATTCTTGACTCCGGTATTATCAAAATGACCTTTATCTTCCATAATATTGTGGAAGCTCTCGCCGTGGCGCAGGTCTGCAACCACAAGGTCATCGGTGTTTTCCACGCCACAGCTACGGAATAAGCCATCGGAAAGGGCAACCGCATTTGCCGTCATCACTCCAATCTTCTGATTCGGTTTAAGCAGGGTCCGGATCCACGGAATCTGTACCACACTGGAGATGGCTACCGGAATGTCCATGGCCTCCGCCAGCTGCTTCTGGAAGTATCCGAAAAATCCGCAGGCACCGGAAATGGCTCTGACACCTTCTGCCTCCAGTTCCTTTGCAGCCTTTAAGATTTCCTCAAAAGCCTCCGGAGCACCGCTGTGTAGAGTCGGGGTGTCCAGACCCTTGACAGCCTTGAAGCGGACCGGATACTTGTAGGTCCATGCGTTTACAACATTGCCGGGTACCATCGGATACCAGACATTGTCCAGATGCAGGACTCCGATTCCATAGCCTGCAATGTTCTGGCCCTTTGGCATCTCAATCTGTGTGCTTTCCTTCGGTTCCCCAGACATATATCCATACATTCTAACAGTATTCATGGTTCAGTTCCCCCTGTTTTTCTTCTAATTTATCTTCTTTTTTTTCCCGTTCTTTTGCTGCAAACTGCAGTGTTTTTACCAAGATTACAGTAGACATGATAACTCCTGAAAGTCCAAAGATCGGGAACATGAAATTGGTGATCGCTGCAAATGGCAGTACACCGCCTAAGCAGATACCAACACCAAGCAATAAACAGATCAAAAGATTACTTCTTGTTGTACGTTCCTCACCTGGTAAGATCCAGTTGCATAAAACCCACATAAGACCAATTGAAGTACTGAAAATACCGGTGAAAATAATAAGAGAACATGTGCCACTTGCCGCAGGCCACATAGCCTTAATTCCCGAAAGGATCGGAAACGGATACATTTTTCCTGCTTCCGGATCGATCAGTCCCTTAAAGTTGCAAAGCATAATGACCAGAGCAAAAATAACGCATAAATACATACCGATCGTAGTCAACACGGAGGAAACCGCCAGCTCTTTCTTATTGTGTGTACGTTTTCCAAGTGTCATGATAAATGGGATACCGTTTACGATCAGGACTCCACTGTACATGATACCTTCTAACAAGCCGTTATTAAACTCTGCCAAACCTGGAACCCAGCCAAAGGGTGGAAGAGCCAGCAGATTTGCCTGATATGCCTGACCAGCTGCCACAGCCTCCAGAACTCCATCAGCCTGGGAAATACTGGAAGTTGGCCAGAATAACGTAAGTAACCCAAATGCGATCAGATACAACTGGATAAATATTCCACAGGCACCCAGTACTTTTTCTACTGTTTTTAAGCCACCGAACACAACGATACCTGTTACGATCCCAAGAACAATAGCTCCGACCCACTGTGGAAGACCTAAAATCTGTTTTCCAAGGGAACCTGCACCGGTAAACATGATCATAAAACTACAGAATACATCAACGAATACAAAAGATACAAAAAACCAAGTAAAATACTTTCCGCCAAGATACCGGTAAATATCCGATGTCTTTTCAAAATTGGTTTTCTGACCAAGATAATACAGACAAACGCAAGTCAAACCAGTCACAATGCAGCTGCTCACAACAGCAGCAATCCGTCCGGGCATATCCCATGCTCCAAAAAACTGAAATGCTTCATTTCCTGAGGCAAAACCGGAACCTACCATGTAAGAAATGAACGCCCCTGCAATCAGAAACATGGCTTTCCAATTCACATTTTCTTTCCCCGAATGTTTCTCCATATGAAATTTTCCCCTTCCAATATCAACAAACCTACCAGTTCTGCATCGCTCCCCCGAGTTCTGCAGGCAGACAGCTCTTTGCATAAGTACGCATAAATCCACGTTTTAACTTTGGTTCTGGTGCCACATATGCTTTTCTCCGCTCTTCAATTTCTTTTTCATCAACCAGAAGCTCAATAGAACGTTTCTCAATATCCAGTTCGATCATATCTCCATCTTTTACAAGACCGATCAGACCTCCTGCTGCTGCCTCTGGAGATACATGGCCAACGATGGGACCATGATTGAATCCTGAAAAACGTCCATCTGTGATCAGCGCTACACTTTCATCCATTTTCAAGTTTACAATAGCAGACGCAGTACTTTCCACTTCCACCATGCCAGGAGCACCAATAGGGCCTGCATATCTTACAACAATAACGGAACCTTCTTTTACTTTTCCATGGATCAGCGCATCATAAGCAGAAGCATCACTGTCAAAAACAACAGCCGGACCTTTGAAATGGTGCATGGATTCTGCTACAGAAGAAGAACGCATAACAGAACCATTTGGTGCCAGATTTCCTTTCAGTACTGCCAGACCACCATCTTTTGTCAGTGGATTATCCATACTGCGGATAATGTCATTCTGAACATGTGGCGCTGTCTTAAGGATATCTCCCATGGTATGGCCTGACACATTCAGGCATTCCTTATGAAGCTGGGATTCCAGTTGTTTTAAGATAGCCGGTACGCCGCCAATACGGAAAAGTTCATCTACAGAATGGGTTCCGCATGGTTTTACATTAACAATACATGGAGTCTCATAACTCATACGGTCAAACAGATCCAGATTGATCTCCGGGATCTTCAGTTCCTGTCCCAAAGCCAGCAGATGCAGGATTGCATTCATAGAACCTCCAATGGCAAGATCCAGCCGGATCGCGTTTTCAATAGCTTCTTTGGTAATGATCTTGGAAGGGCGAAGATCTTCTTTGACCATCTCCACGATCCTTCTTCCAATACGATGTGCGCTTACCAGTTTATCTGAGTAAACAGCCGGAATGGTTGAAGAATATTCCGGGGTCATGCCTAAAGCTTCTACCAGCACCTGCATCGTGTTAGCTGTTCCAAATAATGGACAAGCTCCACCTGTTGGACAGGCACCCATTTCCAGTTCTTCTATATATTTCTGATCAGGTTCTTCACCTGGCTTATTCAACTCTCCTACAGAAATTTCCAGAACATCTCCCAATGTCAGATCTCTTCCTCTGCTCTGTCCTGAGAGCATTGGGCCACTGACAAAACAGATAGCCGTTTTATCGGTCCGGGCCGCTGCAAGCAGCGTACCCGGGACAATATTATCGCATCCGGCGGCCAGTACCAGACCGTCAAAATGCTGAATGTTAGAAACTAATTCGCAACTTCCGGCTACCAGATCACGCATGGCCATATCCTGTTCCATGCAGCAGTGTCCGATGGAAATTTCGGCACAGGTAGACGGCACGCCAAACTCAAAGGGGATTCCTCCAGCCTGCCAAATGCCGGCTTTAATAGCTTCTACCTGTTCCCGGAGAGGTTTGTGGCCCGGACTGTGCTCAGAATAAGCATTGGCAATACCAATATGAGGACGGTGTGCCAGATCTGCCGGATCATAGCCGCTTCCCTTATAAGTAGCGCGGCAATGTGTTGCGATCGGTCCTTCAAATATTTTGTTTGTAAACTCCATCTCAACCCCTCCAATATGTTTTTATTAGTCGATCGTGTAGCCGATCTTCTGAAGTTCTTTTTTCATATTTGCTTTCAGTTCATCGGAAGGCTGTACCAGTGGTTTTCTTACGCAGCCCCCTGAAATACCTAACAGTTCCATACCAGCCTTAACAGGACCTGGATATGGCTCTGCCTCCATCATGGAATACAGGTTTGCAAGAGACATATTGTACTCTGCCGCTTCTTCCCACTTGCCATCTTTGATCATCTGGTTTAATTTTGCATATTCCTTTGGAAGCAGGTTCATCAGGATCGCAAAGCCGCCGTCTGCGCCAACCAGGATAGATGGAAGGATCAGATGCTCATATCCCTGGAAAACAGTGAAGTTTTCAATATCTCTGGTTGCTGCGATCACCTTGCAGGTATGCTCCATATCAGAAGTATCCTTAATAGAAACGATATTTTCATGCTGTGCCAGCTCACGGATCAGCTGTGGATCCAGCTCTACAGTAGTGGACAGTGGATTGTTGTAGATTACAATTCCAATCTTGGAACCATCTGCGATCTCTGTAAAGAAATCCTTTACGCCCTGTTCTGTAGTACACTGATAATATGGCGGAAGTACCAGGCCCCAGTCTGCTCCGCAATCTGCAGCAAAATTTGCTAATTTAATGCTCTCGGATGGAGTAGATCTTCCTACGCCTGCCATAACCGGAACTCTTCCAGCAACAAATTCGCAACCCTTTTTAATAACTTCCTTCTGCTCCTCTAAGGTCATTGCATGATACTCACCGGTGCTTCCGCAGATCAGGATCCCTTCCATTCCGCCTTCGATCACAAAATCAATCACTTTCTTAAATGCATCATAGTCAATGCTCTGATCCTCTTTAAATGGGGTTACTACAGGTACAAACATTCCTTTAGGTGCTGTTTTCATTTTCATTTCCTCCTTATGCTTCATATGCTTTTTTAAATAATTCCAGGTAATCTGCAGGTGTTACCTTTCTTGGATTACTTGGTGTTGATACATTCTTCATAGCTGCTTCAGAAAGCGCCTCAAAATCCTTTGGATCTACCTTATCCAGTTCTCTCATCTTCGGTATTCCCACATCTGTACAGAGACGTTCCAGCTCATCAGCACCTGCCATAGCTGCGGTCATATCATCCATGCCTTCGGTATTAATGCCAAGGGCTCTGGCAACATCTGCGTACTTAGATACATTAGACGGGATGTTAAAACGGGTTACCGTTGGAAGCAGAACTGCATTTGCAACACCGTGAGGCAGATCATAAAGTCCGCCAAGTGCTTCTGCCATACAATGAACTGCTGCCACATCTGCATATCCAAAAGCAATCCCGGCAATGGTGCTTCCTAACATCATACCGGTGCAGCTTTCCATATCTGGATGCTTTACTGCGTTCCGTAAATTTTTTGAGATCAGGCTGATGGCATATAATGCATTGGCATCTGTATGCGGCACTGCTACGTTACATGTGTAAGCTTCAACTGCATGAGTCATTGCATCAATTCCTGTTGCAGCCATGATATGTGATGGCAGGTTTAAGAGGACTGACGGATCGACCAGTGCAAGCTTCGCTGCCGCTTTTGGATCAAAAATATTTAATTTTACATGAGTTTCAGAATCAGTAACAACTGCAAATGGAGTTACCTCGCTTCCAGTACCTGCTGTAGTAGGAACTGCGATCAATGGGGTGATCTCATGTTTTAAAAGCTGGAAACCACACCAGTCCTGGACACGGCCGCCATTGGTTAAAAGGGTTCCGATCGCCTTTGCAGTATCCATGGAGCTTCCTCCGCCTACTGCCACGATCACATCTACACCAGCTTCTTTTGCCATGTGATATCCTTCCTCGCAATGATAATCACGGGGATTTGGTACGATCTTGTCATAAATGACATAAGGGATCTTTTCCTCATTCAGGCTTTCTTCTACCGGTTTGGTCAGGCCTGCATTAATAACGCCTTTATCTGCTACTAACAATACTTTCTTTGCACCAAGCTCTTTTGCACGTTTTCCGGCGTTCCGGATAACACCGTTTCCTACTTCGATCTTAGTTGGAAGTGAGAATACATATGAACTCTGTTCCATTCTCTGTGCACTCCTTTCTATTCGTTAATTTGTACATTTTCTGTATCAACCTTACGCGTTTATTGTAATATTTTCCTATTCGTGTTACAATTAACTGTATTAACCTAGATATTTCTTATTTTATCCTGCATAAAAGGAGGCCAAGATATGAAAGGTATATTTTTACCGCATAGAGAAGTATATGAAGGAGAATTCTGGGGACTGACAAGAACTCCATCCCATGAATTTGAAGCTGGAGTCCATTTTCACGATTTTTATGAAATACAGATTTTTTTAGAGGGAAATATGGAATTGGTCTACCATGACTGTATCTATCCCGTCCACGCCGGAGATATTGTCCTGCTGCGCATGTTTGAACCTCACGATTTTCGTTACCGCATGCACCAGTCACACCAACGCTTTTCTATTTGTCTGGAACCGGCTTTCCTCTTATCCGCCTGTACCCAGACTTCCAATCCGCTCTCCCTGTTTGAAAAATGTAATAAAGATTATCCTCTGTTACATTTTTCAAAAGAGCAGTTTCAAAACTATGTAACACTCTGTAATCTATTTGAAAAAAACACATTTACCAAAGGTCAGGATATTTTTCAACGGGGCATTCTCTATGAAATGCTGGCTCATCTGCTTAATGATCTCCAGGGCAGTCTTTCCACTTTATCTACAGCAAATACCAGTACCATGACCATTATCTCCCGCCTGCTGCGCTACATTAATACCCATTTGCAGGATGAACTGACGTTGGAAGAACTGGCACAGGAAACTAATTTTACCCCTCCGTATCTTTGCCGCATCTTCAAACAATACACAGGAAATACATTAAAACAATATATTAACCTTAAAAAAATAGACCGGGCCAAACAACTTCTCACAGAAGGTCTCTCTTCTGCCGATGCCTGTGCCCAGTCCGGTTTTAATAATTATAGCTGGTTTTATAAAGCGTTTCGGAACCTGGAAGGCATGAGCCCCCAGGAATTCCAGAATCAGGTCATGGGATCCAAAGATCCGGTCCGCCTTAATTAAATGAGGCCGGATCTTTTCTGATCATAAACATTGCGATGCAGACTGCCAAAACTCCGCCGCAAAGCTTTCCAGCGATCATAGGCGCCGCATAGGCAGGATCTACGCTGGATACATATCCCAGATGATCTCCTAAAGCAAAGGTGGCGCACACGGAAAAAGCCATAGCGATCACCTTTCCACGAGGATCCATATCTTTGATCATAGCGAACATAGGGATATTATTAGCAAGACAAGCCACCATTCCTGCTGCCGCCTGTTCATTGATCCCGATCATTTTTCCAAAGGATGCAAGGGGTTTTGCAAACACTGTAGAGATAAAATGCACCAGGGGATATGCGCCTGCCAGCGTCAGAGCGATCGTACCAACTGCCTGGATCTGGGGACCAATGGGATCCATACCTGGGATCAATACGATTCCACCCAGTTCCTGGATAATGGCAATTCCAAGACATATGATGATCACAGCATTCACTCCGTCTGCAAAGATACAGAACGCTGACATCACTTTCTTTGGTGCTTTCCATAAACCTATTCCCAGGATCACTGAAAGCAAAATAGACGGGATCAGGTTTTTCACAATAAACACAGGCCCCATTCCTGCTGCAAGTCCTGATACCAGCGTACCAAAAGGTATGGCGATAAACCCGGCCAGAACTCCCTGTGCCAGATAAGGCTTGTCTTTCTCTTCAATGATCCCCAAAGAAACCGGAATAGAAAATGTGATCGTGGCCCCCATCATAGTACTAATATAAATACCTGATAACTGACGGATCTGTACATCCTCCGTCATAGCCGCTGCCAGTGGATAACCTCCCATATCCATGGCAAATAAAGATCCGGCCAACATAGCCGGATCTGCGCCAATAGCCTGATAAAAAGGCCTTACAAGCGGTGTAAGAACCTTTCCCAGCACCGGCGCGAAGCACATGATACCAAGCATGGCAAAGGCCAGAGGTCCCATAGCCATAATACCTTCCTCCAGTTTTGCACCATAACCAAACCGGTTATGAAACAAGACCCGGTCGATCACTCCCACCACCATAAATAACAAAATGATCGCTACAATTCCCTTGCTGATGTCCATAAATAGCTTCTCCTCCCTGTGAAAATTTCTACTGTGAGCGTATCAGTTTCCAGAGAAGATTTCCATGCTCTTATTTAATATGTATATTTCTTATTTTAACTTTCAGTGTTTTGTGCCATCCTATACCTTGAAAGATTACTTCCTTTCATAACTTGGGATAACTCTGGATAACTTATTCTGTACTTCCAGAAAAAATCCTACTCGAATCAGTTTATTCGC
>CAVDQU010000052.1:0-16348 GCA_963611035.1 Agathobaculum sp. | reverse complement strand
CCGTACTTCTTTCTTTCTTTCATTCTTGGGTCTCTGGTTAAGAAACCTGCTTTCTTCAGAACTGGTCTGTAATCAGCGTCTGCCTGAAGAAGTGCTCTGGAGATACCGTGACGGATCGCACCAGCCTGTCCTGTTGTGCCGCCGCCGCGAACGTTTACTAATACATCGAACTTGTCAACTGTCTCAGTTGCAACTAATGGCTGACGAACGATCAGCTTTAAAGTTTCAAGACCAAGATACTCATCGATGTCTCTCTTATTGATGGTGATGTTACCTGTACCTGGTACTAAATATACTCTGGCGATAGATTTTTTTCTTCTGCCTGTTCCGTAAAATTTTGCGCTAGCCATGATACTTTCTTCCTCCGATCCTCATTAAAATGTTAAAACTTCTGGTTTCTGTGCTGCCTGCTCATGCTCTGGGCCTGCATATACATGAAGCTTTGTAAACATGCTTCTTCCCAGAGGTCCCTTTGGAAGCATACCCTTAACTGCTAACTCTACAACCTTCTCAGGCTTCTTAGCCATCATCTCACGCAGAGTGGTTTCTCTCATGCCACCTACATAATCAGAGTGGTTGTAATATACTTTCTGATCTAACTTCTTGCCGGTAACTTTTACCTTATCAGCATTAACTACGATAACATAATCGCCGCAGTCGATGTGTGGGGTAAAGATTGGCTTATTCTTTCCTCTTAAAACTTTAGCTACCTCAGATGATAAACGTCCTAATGTATAACCTGTAGCATCAACTACATACCATTTTCTCTCAATTGTCGCTGGACTAGCCATAAAACTCTTCATTGGTTAACCTCCTGTTAATTTCAACCTAAATTACATCTTTACAGATGATCGCTATATGTGATAAATATTGGGAAGTATTTATCAATGAAATGCTCCGCTCCGGGGCTTTGGATGAGCATTTACTCTCAACGTCACAGTTTCTTATTATATAATATCTGTTTTCTCATGTCAAGCCATTTTCCTGGCTAAATTCCTATATTTTCAAGGTTTTTTTCGTTTTTAATCCTGATATTCCATCCCAACTAACATCAGACCTTTGGCCGGTGCTGTAGGGCCTGCTGCCGCACGGTCGCAGGCTGCAAGGATATCCGGCATTTCCTCCGATTTTCTCTGTCCCATACCCACTGCCATAAGTGTTCCGGCAATGATCCGGACCATATTATAAAGGAAACCATTTCCACGTACCCGGATGGTGATCACGTCATTCTTATCTTTTTCTATATCAATACTGTATACAGTACGCACAGTATCTAATACCTGGGTGCGCACATTACAAAAGCTTTTGTAATCATGCTCTCCTGTAAGCAGCTCTGCCGCCTGGCGCATTTTATCAAGGTCCAGATCAAAATGGCAGAAATGGGTGTAAAGCCGCAGGGACGGCACCTCTATTTTACGGTTTAAGATCTTATACTCATAAGTCTTGGTGCAGTGGTGCTTTCTTGGATGCCAGTCCGGCTCCACTTCTATAGATGACTGGATACGGATATCTTCTGGAAGCCGCTGGTTTAAGGCAAAACAGATCTTATCCGCCGGCATGCGGTGTTCTGTATCAAATACAGCCACATTTCCCATGGCATGAACACCGGAATCGGTGCGGCTGGCTCCGATCACTTCAATGGGTTCCCCTAAAAGGTCTGTCAGCTTTTCATTTAATACCTGCTCAATGGTCACTGCCCCCGGCTGTACCTGCCAGCCGTGATAGTTGGTCCCGTCATAGGCTACTCGCAGAAGGACCCGCTTTTTCATGTTTCTGTTCACCTCATATTTATAAATAAACTCTGGAAGCAATGATCAGTACAAAATACAGGGCAAAGATCATATATGCCTCATGGTCTTTCTGGCTGTACTGCAGCGGTTTCATCTTTGTTCTTCCTTCACCACCGCGATAACATCTCGCCTCCATTGCCATTGCCAGATCTGTA
This sequence comes from Agathobaculum sp., assembly GCA_963611035.1. GTDB lineage: Bacteria > Bacillota > Clostridia > Lachnospirales > Lachnospiraceae > Enterocloster. The sequence goes on along the minus strand of CAVDQU010000052.1, from coordinate 14,403 downwards.
GCTCTTCGGAAAGCAGAGATAAATAATGGCACTAACAGCGGGATCATGGCTCTGGCCTTCTGTACCAGGTTTCCAGACTCAAAATCTGCACCTCTTGCCATCTGAGCCTTCATGATCTTATCTGTTTCTTCTATTAAAATAGGAATAAAACGCAGGGCAATGGACATCATCATGGAGATCTCATGGACGGGTACATGGAAACGCTTTAAAAATCCCAGTCCCTTTTCCAGACCGTCTGTCAGCTGGTTTGGTGTGGTAGTCAGCGTCATAAGAGAAGACCCCACTACCAGATAGATCAGGCGCACGGCCATAAAACCTGCCAGACGGATGCCTTCCCAGGTGATCTTAAAGATCCAGAAACGGACCAGCTCACGTCCCGGTGTAAGAAATAAGTTAAAGCTGACACTGATCAGAAGTAAGATCACAATGGCCTTTAAACCTTTTAAGATAAAGCGCAGAGGCACTTTTGTCAGAACGATCACAGCAGCCAGTGCAATGGTCCCTAAAAGATATCCCCATATATTATTGGCCACAAAAAGGGACAAAATAAACACCATTGTCCCAAAAAGTTTGGTTCTTGGGTCCAGACTGTGGATCAGGGAATCCACAGGATAATATTGTCCTAATGTTATATCTCTCAGCATTTTTATACCTGCCGCTTTCTCTTTTTATCCCACAATGCCAAAATTGCTTCTTTTGCTTCTGCTACTGTGGTAATATCACTGTCAATGTCCAGTCCCTTTTCTTTCAGATCATGAATCAGATAAGTTACCTGAGGCGCTGCCAGACCAATGGCTTCCAGTTCTTTATAATGACGGAATACCTCTCTTGGAGTGCCGTCAAATACCTTCTGTCCATGGTTCATAACGATCAGTCTGCCTGCATATCTTGCAACATCTTCCATACTGTGGGACACCAGGATAATGGTCATTTTCCGCTCTGTGTGAAGCTTTGCGATCTGGTCTAATATCTCGTCTCTTCCTCTTGGGTCCAGACCTGCTGTTGGCTCATCTAAGATCAGGACCTCTGGCTCCATGGCAAGTACACCTGCAATGGCAACTCTTCGTTTCTGGCCGCCGGACAGCTCAAAAGGCGACTGGCTGTAGTAAGATTCATCTAATCCTACCAGACTTAAGGCTTTTTTTGCCTTTTCTTTTGCTTCTTTCTCAGAAAGTCCCTGGTTTTTCGGTCCAAAACATACATCTGTTAATACATCGATCTCAAAAAGCTGATGCTCCGGGTACTGGAATACCAGTCCCACCTTACTGCGCAGCTTTTTCATATCGTATTTATCTTCGTAAATATTTTCACCGTTATAATATAGCGCTCCTGAACTGGCTTTGATCAACCCGTTTAAATGCTGGATCAATGTAGATTTTCCAGAACCGGTATGTCCGATAATACCTACAAACTCCCCATCCTGGATTTCAAAATTCACGTCAAAAAGGGCATGCTGCTCAAAGGCCGTACCATTTCCGTATACATAATTCAGATCAACTGCTTTTATCGACATGTTATTCTCCTAATTTTCATCTGCCAGAAGAGTCATCAGCTGATCTGCCAGCTCTTCTCTGCTTAAGATTCCTTCTGTTAAAGGCATTCCTGCTTCTTTCAACTCATATGCCAGTTCTGTAGCCTGAGGCACATCCAGTCCATGTTCTTTTAATTCTTTTACACGGGAGAAGATCTCCTTTGGCACTCCGTCCATGATCACTTTTCCGTCATCCATTACGATCATACGGTCTGCGTCAATGGCTTCTTCCATATAGTGAGTAATAAGTAAAACGGTAATACCTTCTTTTTTATTTAATTCATGGACTATGCGTATTACATCTTTTCGTCCATTTGGATCCAGCATGGCAGTTGGTTCATCTAAGATAATGCACTGAGGCCGCATGGCCATAACGCCGGCAATGGCAACTCTCTGCTTCTGGCCGCCGGACAGTTTGTTGGGCGACTGTTTTCTGTAGGCAGTCATTCCTACTGCTTTTAAACTTTCATCTACACGCTTCCAGATCTCTTTTGTCTCAATGCCTATATTTTCCGGTCCAAAACCAACATCTTCTTCTACAATATTCCCGATGATCTGGTTATCCGGATTCTGGAATACCATTCCTGCTGTTTTTCGCACATCCCAGATATGTTCTTCATCTTTAGTATCCATTTCGCCTACCCAAACAGTTCCTTCTGTTGGAAGGAGAAGGCCGTTGATATGCTTTGCAAAAGTGGATTTTCCAGAGCCATTATGTCCTAAAACTGCCACAAAACTGCCATTTTCAATATCCAGGTCAACACCGTCTATGGCACGTTTTACTTCTTCTATTTTTTCTTCTTCATCTCTTCTGATATATTCGTAGATCAGTCTGGCTGTTTTTACAATTCCCATGACGTTCCTTTCAAGGTAATGTTGTTTGTAAACTAGGTTTGATTGTAGATGATATCATAGCATAAGTCAAGAAAAAGCCGCCTTTTCAGGCAGCTTTTTCGTATATACGTTATGATTTACTTTTTATTTTTTTAATGGTTCCATACACCATCTGCATCTACTACAAAACCACCAATAGATGTATTTACTGCCTTGGATCCATCTCCCGGATAGAAGTAGTACCATTTACCGGAAACCTGATACCAGCCTTCCATCATAACACCGGACTGATTGATGAAATAAGTCTTTCCACTGATGGTCAGCCAGCAGTTGGAGATCATGGCGCCTTCCGGGCCGCCCTGATTTGGATTTAAGTAATACCACTTATTTCCTTCTTTTAACCAGCCGGTCTTCATACCGCCATCACTGGTGTCAAAGTAATACCAGTGTCCGTCTTTCTGCTGCCAGCCTGTAAGCATCTTTCCGCTGTTGTCAAAAAGATACCATTTGTTGTTCCACTGCAGCCAGTTGTTCTTTATATAATTTCCATCTGGATACTTAAAATACCATACATTGTTTTCCTGTCTCCAGCCTACGTCTGTGGTACCGCCTCCTGGAGTGGTGCCGCCATTACTGCTTCCATTAGAACTGTTGTCCTGTCCAGAGCCATCGGATACCTCATCCTCATCAATGTACTTGCTGTCAGATTCGGTCCATTCGCTCTTTTTGCCATAACGTTTCTGCTCGTCAGTATGAGGAACGGTACGTACTTTAAAGGTATAATCCCCCTCTTTTGTCATATAAGGATAGAAGTTATAGGAAGTTCCATTATAATCTTCCAGCTTTTTCATGACAGTGGAACCTTTATATAAGATTACATCATAATAACCTGTCTTATCATCTGGTGCCTTCCAGGTTGCTTTTCCTTTTCCACTGCCCCATTCTGCTTCCTTTGGTGCTTCATAGGTGCCTTTTACCCCTTTGACGCGAAGAACCACTTTCAGATTGCTTCCGCTCTTGCTGGAAGAAACAAACTCACCACCGCTGATACTTACCTTACTGGAACTATAGCTGCTGCGGAATCTGTATTCATATTTGGAATCAGAAGAAGAATCTGGCTCCAGCCAGACTGTGATCTTTGGAGTATCTCCAATAGACACATCTTTATTATTTGTCCATTCTGCGGACTCCACTCTATATTTGTCTGATGTAGTATAGACCTTGGTTCCAGAGTCATCTTTTGATGTTCCTACACTGTCCCCGCTGTTGATCTCATCCCCTGCATCCAGATCTACCTCTACTTTCAGGGAAATGTTGGTAATATACTGATAATCTGATGCTGCCAATGCCTGAACCGGAATCACTGTAGTAAACATCCCCGCCGTCAGCAGCATACATGCCATCCTTCTTAAATTCAACATAAGCTGTACCCTCCTCCGTTTTGTACCTTCATTATAAAGCAGGACAATGGTTTTAGCAACTTACGATATTCTTTCAAAGCAATGACAGAATATAACATTACTCCCAAAACTCGCGATGCGGGTTTCGTGAGTTTTCGCGGCATTTGCCAAGGTCCAAAGCAAGCTTTGACTTTGGCTCATTGCTCGCGAAAAAAAGACTGCAGGTACCTTTGACAGTACCTGCAGTCGCCTGCATAACTATATTGATCTATAAATCAGTAAGTCAGCGGATATTCGCAATCCGCCTTCGCTACTTGCTCATAATCAAACAGCTGCTATGCAGCATTTAATTATACTAATTCAAGCAAAACTTCCATAGCTGCATCGCCCTTACGCTGGCCGATCTTAACGATTCTGGTGTAACCACCATTACGGCTTGCGTATTTAGGAGCAACTTCATCAAATAACTTAGCCACAAGATCAACAGACTTTGTACCGTTCTTCTTGCCAGCAGCCTGAGCAGGAACCTCAGTTACATCGTAAAGAACCTTTAACATCTGTCTTCTAGCATGAAGTCTGGAAGCGCTGTCCTTCTTGATCTCTTTCTCAACTTCATCGTAAACAGTTACTTTCTTGCCGTCTACTACTTCTTTCACGCGCTTGCCGTTTGCATCTTTACGAGCAACCTTAGCAGTAACCTTTACAGTCTCGAAGTTATCTTTTTCCTTAACTGCCAGTGCGATCAGACCCTCAGCAACTTTGCGGATCTCTTTTGCTCTGGTTTCAGTTGTTTTGATGTGACCATGATATAACAGTGCAGTTACCTGGCTTCTGATCATAGCCTTTCTCTGATTGGATGTTCTTCCTAATTTTCTATATCCTGCCATTATTCTTTCCTCCTGATCGGTGGAGCACCTTTCCATGCATCATCGGACTTACTGGCAGAGGCACCTTTTACCCACCTGTTTATTTTTTATAGTGGCAACCCGCGCCATGCTTCATTGGACTTACTGGCTAAGGTTATCATACGGGGGATTCCCCGCAGTTTCTCATCATAAATTATGCTTCATCGGTTGGATTCAGCTGTAAGCCTAATTCCTTTAATTTGGCAAGTACTTCCTCTAAGGACTTACGGCCAAGGTTACGAACCTTCATCATATCTTCAGAAGTTCTGTTGCACAGTTCTTCTACCGTGTTGATTCCGGCTCTCTTCAGACAATTGTAAGAACGAACAGAAAGTTCCAGTTCGTCGATGTTCATCTCAAGTACTTTTTCTTTCTCATTGTCTTCTTTTTCTACCATGATCTCAGCGGTCTTGGCATTTTCAGAAAGGTCAATGAAAAGGTTCAGATGCTCGCTTAATACCTTTGCAGCAAGGCTGACTGCTTCATCAGGAGCCAGTGTGCCGTTGGTATAGATCTCCAGAGTCAGCTTGTCATAGTCAGTCTGCTGTCCAACACGGGTGTTGGCAACTGCCATGTTTACACGCTCAACTGGAGTATAGATAGAATCAACTGCGATCACGCCGATTGGAAGATCTGCATTCTTATTCTTGTCAGCGCTTACATATCCACGGCCCTTGGTGATAGTAAGTTCCATATAGAACTTGCTGTCAGCGCCGCCGCTTAAAGTAGCGATTACCTGATCCGGATTCATGATCTCAATATCAGCATCTGCCTGAATATCAGCAGCTGTAATCACGCCTTCGCCTTCAAATTCAATGTATGCAACCTTTGGTTCATCGGTATCACTGTTGTTCTTGATCGCTAAGCTTTTGATGTTCATAATGATCTCAGTTACATCTTCCTTAACACCAGGAATAGAACTGAACTCATGCAAAACGCCATCGATTTTTACCTGACTCACTGCGGCTCCGGGTAAAGAAGAAAGCATAATCCTTCTCAGGGAATTGCCCAGTGTAGTGCCGTAACCTCTTTCAAGTGGTTCAACTACAAACTTGCCGTATCTCTTGTCTTCTGAAATCTCTGCGATTTCAATGTTTGGTTTTTCAAAATCGAACACTAATAGCCCCTCCTTTTTGGGTTTCTATCAAATATCGAGGGTTAAATCCAGCAAAGTATACCTGTCCAAAATAAGACAGGCATACTTTTCAATCTTTCATATATTGATGGATTATTTGGAGTACAACTCGACGATAAGCATCTCATTTACTGGAACATCAATTTCATCTCTGGTTGGCAGTTCCTTAACGGTACCGCGCAGACTCTCCTGATCAGATTCCAGCCATGCAGGAACCATACGACCAGCGGTTACTTCCAGAATATCTTTGTATCTCTGAGCAGATTTGAACTTCTCTTTGATCTCGATAACATCGCCAGCCTTAACCTGGTAAGATGGGATGTTTACCTGCTTGCCATTAACCAGAACGTGCTTGTGATCAACGATCTGTCTGGTCTCTTTACGTGTACGTCCAAATCCCATACGGAACAGAACGTTATCCAGACGGCACTCAAGAAGGATCATCAAGTTGGTACCAACCATACCGTTCATCTTGGAAGCCTTTGCGTAGTAGTTACGGAAAGGTTTCTCTAATACACCGTAAATGAATTTAGCTTTCTGCTTTTCTCTTAACTGCTGGCCATATTCACTTAACTTCTTGTTTGCTCTTTTAGATTCTCTGTTAGATTTTTTATCAATTCCTAAATAGATTGGATCCATACCGAGGGATCTGCATCTTTTAAGAACAGGAACTCTATCTACTGCCACTTTAATTACCTCCTAATTAAATCAATCAGACTCTTCTACGCTTTGGTGGACGGCATCCGTTGTGTGGAACTGGGGTTACATCCTTGATGCTGGTTACTTCCAGACCACATGCCTGAAGGGCACGGATTGCTGCTTCACGACCTGAACCAGGTCCTTTAACCATAACGTCTACTGACTTTAAGCCATGTACAAGAGCTGCCTTTGTAGCAGTTTCTGCTGCCATCTGAGCTGCATAAGGAGTAGATTTCCTTGAACCTCTAAATCCCAGACCACCGGCACTTGCCCATGATAAAGCGTTACCCTGCGCATCAGTTAATGTAACGATTGTGTTATTAAAAGATGACTGGATATGTGCCTGTCCGCGTTCAACGTTTTTCTTTACACGCTTTTTTGTCACTTTTTTTGCTGTAGTGGACACTTTTTTAGCCATTTTAAACTAACCTACTTTCTCATTTACTTGAATTCGCTCTCCTGTTTTTAAAACATACAAATCGAATTCGGTTACCATGTTACTAAATTACTTCTTCTTATTTGCTACCGTTTTTCTTGGACCCTTGCAGGTTCTTGCGTTGGTCTTTGTTTTCTGTCCGCGAACCGGCAGGCTCTTTCTATGACGGATTCCTCTGTAGCATCCAATTTCCTGAAGTCTCTTGATGTTCATTGCGATCTCTCTGCGAAGATCACCTTCTACAGTCTGAGTGTCAGCGATGATGCTAGCCAGCTTTTTAACCTCATCGTCGGTTAAATCCTTAACACGAGTGTCTGGGTTTACGCCAGCTTCTGCTAAGATGCGGTTGGAGCTTGCTCTACCAATTCCGTAGATGTAAGTAAGACCGATCTCAACACGTTTTTCTCTTGGTAAGTCAACACCTGAAATACGAGCCATGTGTGTAGTACACCTCCTAAAAATAATTAACCTTGTCTCTGTTTATGCTTTGGATTTTCGCAAATTACTCTGATACTGCCTTTTCTTTTAATGATCTTGCACTTTTCGCAGATCGGCTTAACGGATGATCTAACCTTCACAGTAATTCTCCTTTCTATAGACCAACAAAGTTGCTAAAATATTATATCAAATATTTTTTGGTAATGCAAGCCTTTTTTTGATCTATTTTCAAATTTATTTTTTATTTATCTCTCCAGATGATTCTGCCCTTGGAAAGGTCATATGGGGACATTTCCAGAGTAACTTTATCGCCTGGAAGAATGCGAATGTAATTCATACGGAGCTTTCCGCTGATATGTGCCAGAACCTGATGGCCATTTTCCAGTTCAACCTGGAACATTGCATTTGGCAGCTTCTCTACTACGGTTCCTTCAATTTCAATTACGTCTGCTTTGGACATATTCTTTTCCCTCCTAATGCTTATGATGTACTCTCGGAGTCTTTCCTGCACCTGCCTTTGCGGCCGTTTTTCCGCCAGTTGCACCCGAATTTCATCAACGTAGGCCTTAGAAATTTGGGCACAACTGGCAAAAAATCTTCTCGCAAAATCAAGTACAAAAAGATTCCGAGAGTACATTATGGGGTGTTATAAAGATAAGATCTCTGGATCTCCATCTGTGATCAGAATGGTGTTCTCATAATGAGAAGCAAGTGAACCATCTTCTGTTACAACGGTCCAACCGTCATCCATCCATGCTACATCATAGCGGCCTGCAGTGATCATTGGCTCAATTGCCAGAGTCATACCGGCTGCCAGCTTGATACCTTTTCTCTTCTGTGCGAAGTTTGGGATCTCCGGTTCTTCATGCATTTCCGTTCCAATGCCGTGACCAACCAGGTCTCTTACAACTCCGAAGCCGAAGCTTTCTGCATATTTCTGGATCGCTGCTGAGATATCATAGAGATGATTGCCTGCTTTTGCAAACTTTATTCCTTCAAAGAAGCTCTGTTTCGTTACTTCAACCAGTTTTCCGGCCTGAGGAGTTACCTCCCCGATCATATGAGTTCTGGCTGCATCTGACTGATATCCCTTCCAGATGACTCCGGTGTCAAGGCTTACAATATCACCTTCATTTAAGTAGCGGTGCTTATTTGGAATGCCATGGACTACTTCATCATTAATAGAGATACATACAGAAGCCGGATATCCTTCATAACCAAGGAAAGATGGGATGCAGCCATAGCTGCGGATCATCTCTTCACAGATGCGGTCGATCTCTTTTGTAGAGATTCCCGGTCTTACTACCTTACCCAGTTCTTCATGAACCTTAGCCAGGATTTTTCCGGCTTCCCGCATTAATTCAATTTCCCGTTCTGATTTGATCGTAACCATTTTTATGCTCCTAAAATATTAACAATATCCTGGAATACCTCTTCCATGTCTTTTGTTCCGTCTACTTCTGCCAGAATGCCTTCGTTCTTATAATAATCGATCAGAGGCTGTGTCTGGTCATGATATACAGACAGTCTCTTCTTTACAGTTTCAGGCTTGTCATCGTCTCTTAATACCAGCTGCTGTCCGCAGGTATCACAGATTCCTTCTTTTTTGGAAGGATTATAAACAATATGATAAGTAGCGCCACAGTTTAAGCATGCACGGCGTCCGGACATACGGTTGATGATGTTCTCATCTGGTACATCTACGTTTACTGCATAGTCAACTGCTTCGCCTCTTTCGCTTAAAGCTTTTGTTAGACTTTCAGCCTGAGGGATCGTTCTTGGGAAACCATCCAGCACATATCCGTTTGCGCAGTCTGCTTCATGGATACGGTCTAACAGCATTCCAATGGTGATCTCATCCGGTACAAGGCCGCCTGCATCCATAAAGGACTTAGCTTTCATACCTAATTCAGTACCGTTTTTAATATTCGCTCTGAAAATATCTCCTGTGGAAACGTGTGGAATACTGTACTTAGCTGCAATTTTCTTTGCCTGGGTGCCTTTTCCTGCGCCCGGAGCTCCTAACATGATGATCTTCATGAAAAGTTTTTCTCCTCTCAAACTCATTTCAAAAAGTCCTATAACGCAATAAATCCGCCCTTGTGGAATACCACAAAGGCAGATTGACTGATCCAACTGTTGTGTTAATCGTTCAAAAATCCCTTATAATAACGCACAAGCATCTGAGATTCTACTGCTTTGATTGTCTCCAGTACTACGCCTACAATAATGATCAGTGATGTACCTGTAAATGAGATACGGCTTACATCTAAAAGTCCGGATGCAAGGATCGGAACGATCGCTACTACTGTAAGGCCAACTGCACCAATGAAAACAATATAATTCAAAATCTTATTTAAATAATCGCTGGTGGGCTTGCCGGGACGAATGCCGGGAATGAAGCCTCCCTGCTTCTTCATATTGTTAGCAACTTCCAACGGATTAAAAGTAATTGACGTATAGAAGTAAGCAAACACGAACAACAGTACGATATAAATTATCAAACCGACAGAATAAATCGGCTGGGATGGTTTACACCATGAACCGGAATTCAGCATTGTTAATATCTTTCCGCCGATAGAGCTGTAGTCAACCGTAAAGAACTGGGCGATCACAACCGGGAAAGACATAATGGAAGATGCAAAGATAACCGGCATAACGCCTGCGGTGTTGACCTTTAACGGAATGTTTGAGGCCTGACCGCCAACCATCTTGCGTCCTACCATCTTCTTCGAATACTGAACCGGAATCCTTCTTTCTGCATCGTTTAAAACGACTACAAAGACTACCATAGCTAAGAGCACTGCTGCGATCAGCAATGCTGCTACAGCCATTGTAGCAAAGGACTGACCAAAAATAAAACGATAGTAAAGGCTTCTCATATCATCGGGAACGCTTGACAGGATGTTAAACAGAAGCACGATTGAAATACCATTTCCTACACCCTTGTCAGTGATCTGCTCACCGATCCACATTAACAGCGCACTTCCCGTTGTCATAGTGATGATCGCTACGATCACATTCCATGCATTGTAATCCAGAAGAAGTCCCTGACGTCCGAAACCAATTGCCATGGCACTTGATTCCAGCAGTGCAAGTCCTACCGTGGTATATCGAGTGTATTCCTGAATTTTCTTTCTGCCTTCTTCACCATCCTTCTGCATCTCTTCCAGTTTTGGAATAGCAATTGTAAGCAGCTGGATGATAATGGAAGAAGTGATGTACGGTGTAATGCTTAATGCGAAGATAGACATGGATGAAAATGATCCACCGGTCATCGCATTAAAGAAGCCGAATACATCGGTTGTCTGTTTTGCAAACCAATTCGCGAAGAATGATGTCTCGATTCCCGGAATAGGCAGCTGGCAGCCAAATCGAATGACTACCAGCATCATAAAGGTATAAAGGAGCTTCCCACGAAGTTCTTTTACCTTAAAAGCGTTTCTGATCGTTTTGAACATTAGATCACCTCGCAGGTTCCACCTAAAGCCTCAATCTTAGATTTTGCACCTTCACTGAATGCATTAACCTTAACGGTCAGCTTTTTGGTTAATTCTCCGTTTCCAAGAATCTTAACACCATCTCTTGGGTTCTTAACGATACCGGACTCAAGCAGAGTCTCTACAGTAACAACTGTATCGTTGTCGAATCTTTCCAGTGCGCTTACGTTAATGCCGACAATGTTCTTAGAATTAATATTGGTGAATCCACGCTTTGGCAGACGTCTGTATAATGGCATCTGTCCACCTTCAAAGCCTGGTCTTGGTGCTCCAGAACGAGCTTTCTGACCCTTATGGCCCTTACCAGCGGTCTTACCATTGCCTGAACCATGGCCGCGGCCTCTTCTAAAATTATCGCTATGCTTTGAACCTGCAGCAGGCTGTAAATTAGATAACTCCATGACTGCACCTCCTTACTTTATCTGAATTAGATTTCTTCAACCTTAACTAAATGTCTTACTCTCTGAATCATGCCTCTAACAGCGCCATTATCTGGCATTTCAACTGTTTTGTGCATTTTTCCAAGTCCAAGTGCCTCAACAGTTGCTCTCTGCTTTGGAATAGCACCGATAGGGGACTTGACTAATGTGATTCTTAACTTCTCTGCCATGTCTATTTCCTCCTATTAGCCTACGATTTCTTCAACAGATTTACCGCGAAGTCTTGCGAACTCTTCTGGTGTCTTTAATGCAGTTAAACCTGCAACAGTTGCAAGTACTACATTGGTCTTGTTATTGGAACCTAAGGACTTTGTACGGATGTTCTTAATTCCAGCTAACTCAACAACGGCACGAGCAGGGCCACCAGCGATGATACCGGTACCTTCTGGAGCTCTCTTTAACAGAACGCTTGCACTGCCGAATTTTCCGATAAAGTCATGAGGAATACTCTTATTCTCATCGATCGGGATCTCTACAAGGCTCTTTACAGCAGCCTCTTTACCTTTGCGGATTGCTTCCGGAACTTCTCCAGCCTTGCCTAAGCCTACGCCCACATGGCCGTTTCCGTCACCAACTACTACCAGAGCGGAAAATCTCATGGTACGTCCACCTTTAACAGTCTTGGATACTCTCTTGATTGCCACTACTCTATCATTCAGTTCCAACTGACTGGCATCAATAATTGTACGCTTCATGTTTGTTCTCCTCTCTATTAGAAATCCAGACCAGCTTCACGAGCTGCATCTGCTAATGCCTGAATCTTACCCTGATAAATAAAGCCGCCTCTATCGAAAACAACTTCCTTGATACCTTTTTCAAGGGCTCTCTTTGCAATTACTGTACCAACGTATGCTGCAGCTGCCTTGTCATTTGTCTTCTCCAGTTCAGCCTTGATCTCTTTCTCAACTGTGGAAGCAGCAACCAGTGTGTTACCAACTGTATCGTCGATAATTTGAGCATACATATGATTATTACTTCTAAACACTGCCAGACGCGGTCTCTCTGCTGTGCCAGCAAAACGGTTACGCATTCTGTTGTGCTTCTTTACGCGAATTTCGCTTCTTGACTGTTTGTTAACCATTTTTACACTCTCCTTAAATTATTTCTTACCAGTCTTACCAACTTTACGTCTGATAACTTCGTCAGCATACTTAATACCTTTACCCTTGTAAGGCTCAGGTCTTCTCTTGTCTCTGATTTCAGCAGCGTACTGGCCAACTTTTTCTTTACTGATACCTTTAACGATGATCTTGTTCTGTCCGTCGCAAACAGTTTCGATACCTTCTGGATCTTCCATCTCTACTGGATGAGAATATCCAAGGTTTAAAGTCAGTTTCTTTCCCTGCTTAGCAGCTCTGTAACCAACACCGTTTACTTCAAGAACCTTCTCATAACCCTCAGTAACACCATGGATCATGTTGTTGATCAGGGTTCTGGTCAGACCATGTAAAGATTTCATCTTCTTTAAATCGTTTGGTCTGCTTACGATAACGTGACCGTCCTTCTCTTCGATGGTCAGCTCAACTGGGAGCTCTCTCTCTAATGTTCCCTTTGGACCTTTTACAGTCACCTTATTTCCTTCTGCGATTGTAACAGTTACACCTGCTGGGATCGCAACTGGCATTCTACCGATACGTGACATGCCTTTTTACCTCCTACTTAAATTCTCGGAGAGGACATATGCGTCCTCTCTGTTTTCAGTTACATTTCGCACTTAACGTTCGTCTTCCAGAACGTTTACGTGCGAAAGTACTTCGTTGCACTTAGTGAGGTATTCCACGAACTTAGTGCAATCGAAGTTACCTTATTACCAAACGAAAGCCAGAACTTCGCCGCCTACACCAAGCTTACGTGCTTCCTTATCGGTGATCACGCCATGGTTGGTGGAGAGGATTGCAGTACCGAGACCGCCAAGAACCTTCGGCAGGTTCTCCTTGTCAGCGTAAACACGCAGACCTGGTTTGGAGATTCTCTTGATACCGGAAATAATCTTTTCGTTCTTATCTTTACCGTACTTTAAGGTAATGTGGATGTTCTGGAAAGCGCCATCCTCTACCAGATCGTACTTTGCAATATAACCTTCATTTACCAGGATATCAGCGATAGCTAATTTCATCTTGGAAGAAGGTACATCTACTGTATCATGCTTTGCAGTATTGGCATTACGGATTCTTGTAAGCATATCTGCAATTGGATCGCTCATTGTCATTTTGAAAATGCCTCCTTTTCTAAATTCTATCTATCTTCACCCGTCAGACCTGGACAGTTTATACTGCCAGGCGCTGTAACGGGCCTTCAGCCTACCAGCTTGCTTTCTTAACGCCAGGAATCTGACCCTTGTATGCTAACTCACGGAAACAAATACGGCAGATACCATATTTTCTCAGGTAAGCATGTGGACGGCCACAGATTCTGCAGCGATTGTACTCTCTGGTAGAGAATTTAGCAGGACGCTGCTGTTTGATCTTCATTGAAGTCTTAGCCATGAATGTTTCCTCCTAACTATTTTGCAAAAGGCATATTGAATAATGTCAAAAGTTCACGCGCTTCTTCGTCAGTATTAGCGGTGGTAACGAAGATGATATCCATACCTCTTACCTTGTCAACTTTATCGTACTCAATTTCAGGGAAAATCAGCTGCTCTTTGATACCAAGAGCATAGTTTCCTCTGCCATCAAATGCGTTAGGGTTAACACCTCTAAAGTCACGTACACGTGGCAGTGCCAGGTTGATTAGACGATCAAGGAATTCGTACATTCTCTCACCACGAAGGGTTACCTTGCAGCCGATTGCCATGCCTTCACGGATCTTGAAGTTTGCAACAGACTTTTTAGCCTTGGTTGTTACAGCCTTCTGACCGGAGATGATCTCCAGATCTCTAACTGCGGAATCCAGAACCTTGGCATTTTCCTTTGCTTCGCCTACGCCCATGTTGATAACGATCTTATCAAGCTTCGGCACCTGCATAACGTTCTTATATCCAAATTTCTTAATCAGAGCGTCTACGAATTCGTTCTGATACTGTTCTTTTAATCTAGCCAACGTTTTTTTCCTCCTCTCCTGAATTATTCAACAACCTTACCGG
>CAVDQU010000051.1:0-16371 GCA_963611035.1 Agathobaculum sp. | reverse complement strand
GTCCAGCGCGGAGATCGCCACCTGATACCGGTTCTTCAGCTCGTCAAGATCTACACCAGATACATAAAAAGCATTGTTGCAGATGATCTCAGAAGGGGAAAATTTGTTGATCTCGTCAAATAATTCCCGGTCTGACTCTACTTCTGTTACCAGAAACTCGCCGGTACTGATATCGGCTGTGGAAATACCGTAGCGGCTGTCCAGATATACGATACCCATCAGGTAGTTGTTTTTTGTCTCGTCCAGAGCCTGGGCACTGGTAATCGTTCCCGGTGTTACCACACGGATCACCTCTCGTTTTACCAGTCCCTTTGCCAGCTTGGGATCTTCCATCTGTTCTGCAATGGCAACTTTATAGCCCTTTTGTACCAGGCGGTAAAGATAGGAATCTACTGCATGAAAAGGTACGCCGCACATAGGCGCACGCTCTTTTAAGCCGCATTCCTTACCTGTCAGTGTGATCTCCAGTTCTTTGGATGCTTTCAGGGCGTCATCAAAGAACATTTCGTAAAAATCCCCCAGGCGGTAAAATAAAATACAGTCCGGGTACTCTTTTTTTGTCTCCATGTAATGTTGCATCATAGGAGACAGCTGTGAATAATCGATTTCCAATGGTGTTCCTCTCTTCTATTTTATATGTACTCTCGGAGTCTTTCCTGAGCACGGTCGAAATGAATTACTGGTTCAGCCGTCCCATGTAATAAAAGCCCTTGCTTTCCTCTAAGTATACATCTACCAGTTTGCCAATTAAAGACGCATCTCCTGGGAAATGTACAATGGTATTATTTGACATTCTTCCTGTTACTAACTCCGGTGAATGGTCATTTACTTCTTCTACCAGAACGGTCTGGACTGTGTGTACATCTCTTCCACAGACTTCTGCAGAGATCTCCTGAACCTCCTTTAACAGGCGGTCGAAACGGTTCTTTACTACATCCTCAGGTACCTGGTTTTCTATTGCGGCTGCCGGTGTTCCGGTACGCTTGGAATAAATAAAGGTGAAAGCGCTGTCAAAACGCACTTTTCTTACTACGTCTAAGGTCTCCTCAAAGTCTTCCTCTGTCTCTCCAGGGAAACCAACGATAATATCTGTTGTCAGGGAAATATCCGGGATCGCTGTTTTGATCTTCTCAGCCAGTGCCAGATACTGTTCTTTAGTATAATGGCGGTTCATTGCCTTTAAGATACGGCTGCTGCCGGACTGTAACGGCAGGTGGAGGTGGCGGCAGATCTTTTTGGATTTTGCCATTACCTGGATCAGTTCATCAGAAAGATCCTTTGGATGAGAGGTCATAAAGCGGATGCGTTCCAGTCCTTCGATCTTTTCTACTTCTTCCAGAAGTTCAGCAAAGTTTAATGGCTCATCCAGTCCCTTTCCATAGGAGTTTACATTCTGGCCTAACAGCATAACTTCTACTACGCCGTCTTCCACCAGATTTTTGATCTCGCCAATGATCTCACCTGGTCTGCGGCTCCTTTCACGGCCGCGCACATATGGCACGATACAGTAACTGCAGAAGTTGTTGCAGCCAAACATGATATTGACACCGGATTTAAAGGAATATTTGCGCTCTACCGGCAGGTCTTCCACGATCTGGTCTGTATCTTTCCAA
Organism: Agathobaculum sp.; assembly: GCA_963611035.1. Taxonomy (GTDB): domain Bacteria; phylum Bacillota; class Clostridia; order Lachnospirales; family Lachnospiraceae; genus Enterocloster. Next base: position 14,758 of record CAVDQU010000051.1, on the reverse strand, counting down.
ACGTCTACTACCATTTTATGCTTTGGCTTCTTATCTTCCCGTCCCTGGGCTTCCAGTTCCTCTAAACGCTCTTCCAGACAGGTACTTACTAACTCTGCCAGTTTGAAAATATTGTGGGTTCCGAAAATAAGATCTACAAAACGGTAGGTCTTTTTGATCTTTTCTACTACTTCTTTTTCCTGCATCATGCAGCCGCACAGAGCAATCATCATGTGAGGATGTTTTTTCTTTCTTGCACCTAACTGGCCTAGTCTTCCGTAAACACGCAGGTTTGCATTTTCACGGACTGTACAGGTATTATAAAGGACAAAATCTGCATCTTCTGTTTCCACTGCCTTGTATCCAATGGTCTCCAAAATACCTAACAGTTTTTCAGAGTCCCTGGCGTTCATCTGGCAGCCAAAGGTATTGATACAGCAGGTAAGGGGCCTTCCCAGGTTTTCTGCTAAAATGTGTAACTGCTCTTTTGCGTGAGCCATAAAATACTGCTGACGTTCAGGCTCCTGCTGTGGTATCTCCGACATAAATAGGGTTTTATTTTCCATGTAAATCTCCTTGAAATCTTCTTTATCTAAAACACACAATCAGGCCGGGCAGAACATCACCCAGCCAGTTGCGTCTTTACTCTCTTAATTATTTAATCAACTTTTCCTATCCTGTTAAATGGATAATAGCAGAACAGCACTTTTGCCACGATCTTATTCTTGGCAACAAATTTATTATCCCAGAAACGGGCATCTAACGAATTGTTCCGGTTGTCGCCCATCATGAAATAACAGCCTTCCGGCACTTCATAAGGTCCATAGGAACCTTCCATCGGTTCCGGCAGATAAGGCTCATCAAGAGGTATGTCGGAGTTATCAATATATACCTTTCCGTCCTTTACCTCAACTGTCTCTCCCGGAAGACCGATAACTCTTTTTACGTAGTATACTTTTTCATTATCCGGATAACGGAAGATCACAATGTCTCCTCTTTGCGGATCATCTTTAATATAAGACAATCTGGAACCGATGACGCGGCTGTGGGACATAATTGTATTTTCCATAGAACCGGTTGGAATACGACTGTTGGCAATAACGAAATTATTTAAAACAAAAGCGATCACTACCGCAGCTGCAATGATCTGGAGCCAGCTTAAGATTTCTTTTCCTAAGCAGGTCTCCTGTGCTCCTGTTTCCGGTTTTTTCCGGCTGCGGCCTTTTTTTTCTTCTTCTGACATGTTGTTTCCTTTCTTATCAAAGCTTTAAGAGTTCAATGCTCACCCTTAGCGGATCTGTCCATCTCCATAAATAATATATTTGGTGGTGGTCAGTTCTTTTAATCCCATAGGGCCTCTGGCATGAAGCTTCTGGGTGCTGATACCGATCTCCGCTCCAAAGCCGAACTCTTCACCGTCTGTAAAACGGGTCGATGCATTTACATACACAGCTGCAGCATCTACTTCATCTAAGAATTTCTGGGCATTGAAATAGTCTGATGTGATAATAGATTCAGAATGACCTGTGTTATATTTGTTTATATGTTCAATGGCTTCCTCTACAGAGTCTACGATCTTTAAAGATAAGATATAATCCAGATACTCTGTGCCCCAGTCTACTTCTGTAGCAGGAGTAAATTCCGGCACTACAGCTCTGGCTGCCTCGTCTGCTCTCACCTCTACCTCTTTTTCTGCCAGACGCTTTTTAAGAAGTGGAAGGAACTGGTCTGCGATCTTTCTGTGGACAATCAGGGACTCACAGGCGTTGCACACACCAATACGCTGGGTCTTTGCATTATAGATGATATCTAATGCCATGTTAAAATCCGCAGTTTCGTCTACAAAAATATGGCAGTTTCCTGTACCTGTCTCGATCACAGGAACGGTACTGTTTTCCACTACAGAGCGGATCAGGCCTGCGCCGCCTCTTGGGATAAGTACATCCACATAGCGATTTAAACGCATCAGTTCTCTTGTTGTTTCTCTGCTGGTATCTTCAATCAGCTGAACTGCATCCTCCGGGAGTCCGGTTCTTGCCAGACCTGTGCGCAGCCATTTTGCAATAGCCTTGTTGGACTCAATGGCATCACTGCCGCCTTTTAAGATCACTGCGTTTCCTGATTTAAAGCAAAGGCCGAACGCATCCGCTGTTACATTGGGACGTGCCTCATAGATCATGGCAATGACACCTAAAGGCACACGTTTCTGGCCGATCTTTAAGCCGTTTGGGCGCAGCTTCATAGAGATCACTTCTCCCACCGGGTCATCTAAGGCAGCTACTTTTAAAAGGCCGTCTGCCATAGACTGGATCCGTCCCGGATTTAAAGCTAAGCGGTCTAACATGCCTTTGCTCATACCGGAGGCTTCTGCCTTTTCATAATCCGCCTGATTGGCCGCCAGGATCTCTTCTTCTCCCTCAAGCAAAGCTCTGGCTGCTTCTTCCAGTCCTATATTTTTCTCTCTTGAACCTAAGTTATTTAATGTTCTGGAAACTGCTTTTGCGCGGCTTCCGATCTCTTCCAGTGTCATAACCATCTCTCCTTCTGGCTACAATATACTCTCGGAATTTTTATACTTCCTTGATGCCACCGTATTTCTTTCCCAGGTCTGTAATAGAACCGTCCTTCTCTTTAATCGAGATATTATTTAAGTTGCTTCTTAAATTAGCACGGATCGCAGCCAGATATTCTTTTCTTAAAGCTGCCTGCTCGTTTTTTTCCTCATCTGTAAGGCCTACAGACTGGGATTTATGATAAAGTTCGTTGATCCTGTCAATTTTACTTGAGTCCATACGTTTGCTCCTTCATGATGTTGCTGCAGTTCTGTTACAACATCTTAATATTCATTATTCAGATAATGCATCAGGTCAAAGTCCAGATTGGGGTGTGCTAAAAACAGAGTTCCCTTTTCTTCTCCATTCATAATGTCCATGATCACATCTACCTGGTCGCCATTTGCGATCACCATATCAGCGCCGCTGTCTGTGGCAATACGGGCTGCTGCCAGCTTGGCTGACATTCCGCCGGTTCCCACGCTGCTTCCAGAAGTTTCTTTTCCCATATTTAAGTACTTCTGGCTGATCTCAGGCACCAGACTGATAAATCTGGCATCCGGGTTGTTTCTTGGATCATCGGTATAAAGACCGTCAATATCAGAAAGCAGGATCAGAAGATCTGCGCCGATGAGGGCTGCTACAATAGCGGAAAGACGGTCATTATCTCCAAAACTGTCTACATAAGGGATCTCAGATGTAGATACGGTATCGTTTTCATTTACAATAGGAATAGCCCCTAAACGCAGCAGCTCATCAAAGGTGTTCTGGGCATTGTAACGGGAACTGTCATTGACCATAGTATCCTTGGTTAAAAGGACCTGGGCTGCCGTCTGGTTGTATTCGCTGCAAAGCTTCTGATAAACCATCATCAGTCTCGCCTGTCCCACAGCTGCAAAAGCCTGTTTTTCAGCCAAACTGTCCGGTCTTTTATGACGTCCAAATGCCTGTCTGCCTGCTGCAATAGCGCCGGAAGAAACAAGGACTACCTCTTTGCCTTCTCCCCTCAGGTCGCTGAGCACACGGATCAGTTTCTCAATCTTAATCAGGTTCAATTCTCCTGTCGCCGGATGAGTCAAAGAAGAAGAACCAATCTTTATTACAATTCTTTTTTTATCTTTTAAACTGTTGCGTTTCATTGTCTCCATGGTTGTCTTTTGTCAGCTCCCTTCTGCGCAGCTCACATCCTGCTTATCTTCTTGTTTTCATGTTCCATAATCATACACCAAATTTACTACTCCGTCAATTTGTATCTTCTTATGATCTCTTCTGCCACTTTTAAGCCGTCCATGGCTGCGGAGGTAATTCCTCCTGCATATCCGGCGCCTTCACCGCAGGGATATAGCCCTTTTATAGAGCTTTCCAGTGTCTCTCCTCTTGGAATGCGTACCGGAGAAGATGTTCGGCTTTCAACACCTGCTAAAATGGCATCTGGACGGTCAAAACCTTTGATCTTTCTTCCAAAGCTTTCCATTCCTTCTACAAAAGCCTTTGAAAATTCCTCAGGAAGGATCTTTCTTAAATCTGCAAACTGATATTCCCCACAAAATGCCGGCCGCACTTCGTCAAACTTCTCTGAGATTTTTCCGTTTTTAAAATCTCCATACAGCTGAATCGGTATTTTTCCCTTTCCTGCTTCATACGCTTTTTCCTCAAGTTCTCTCTGGAAGTGGATACCTGCTAATGGATGCACCTCTTCTCTGCTTTTTGCTTCGCGAGAAAAATCCTCAGGGTTTACTGTAACGATCAGGGCGCTGTTGGCATTCTCTCCTGCTCTGTCGTGATAACTCATTCCGTTGACTGCCAAGCGGTTCTTTTCCGAAGAAGCATTGACTACATAGCCGCCAGGACACATGCAGAAGGAATACACACCTCTTCCATAGGAAGTCTGTGCTGTCAGCTTATAGCTTGCAGGCCCTAATTCTTTGCATTCTGCCATTCCATACTGGCTTTCATTGATCATGGCCTGTGGGTGCTGGATACGAAAGCCTACTGCAAAAGGCTTTGCCTCCATAGATACCTGCTTCGTATAAAGAGTCTCAAAAGTATCTCTGGCACTGTGTCCAATAGCTGCAACTGCTGCCTGTACCGGGATCCGCTCTGTATTATTTACTGTCACTGCTGTCAGTTTTCCATCTGTTATTTCAAAATCTGTTACCTGGCTTAAGAAATGGGCCTGCCCCCCCAGGCTTTCAATCTCTTTTCGGATAGACTTAACAATGTGGCTTAACACATCCGTTCCAATATGAGGCTTATTTGCATAACAGATGGATGGATCTGCGCCAAACTCTGTAAGGATGCGAAGCACTTCCCGGTTTCTTCCAAAGGTATCTTTTACAAGGGTGTTCAGCTTTCCATCTGAAAAAGTGCCTGCGCCTCCTTCTCCAAACTGCACATTAGATGAAGGGTTTAATTCTCCTGTTTTCCAGAACTCTGCCACCCGTGCTGTTCTGGCATCTACATCTTCTCCACGCTCTAAAATGAAAGGTCTGTATCCTTTTCTTGCTAGCGCAAGGCCGCAGAACAGTCCTGCAGGTCCCATTCCAATGATCACAGGTGGATATTTTAAAGGTTCATCCCCACATTCAGGAAGAGTATAGGGCTTTTCTTCATGAACAGTGATATTCCTGTCTTTTCTCTTTTTTACAAGGCGTTCCTCTTCTTTTTTTCCGCCGCTTTTTAATGTAACATCTACAATATAGCTGTAATGGATCTCAGGCTTTTTTCTTGCGTCTACGGACTGTTTTACCAGTTCTATCTCTTTTATCATCTCCGGCTGGATGTGAAGCTCTTTTGCCGCCTTTAAAAGCAGGTCGTTTTTGGTATGCCCCAGAGGCATTTTCAGCTGACTGATGCGTATCATGTTCTTGCAGTCCTCCTGTTTTCTGTGTATATTTCTTTGCTGTATCTTTTTTATCTGTTGCTCCTGCCGCGCATCTTCCCGCGATCATGCCGCTGGACCAGGCAAACTGGAGATTGTATCCGCCGCAGATGCCATCTACATCCAGGATCTCACCTGCCAGATACAATCCCGGACATATCTTTGACTCCATGGTCTTCTCATCCACTTCATTGGTATCCACACCGCCGCAGCACACCTGGGCATTGGCGAATGGATTGACGGACATAACTACTGCTTCGTACTCTTTTAATTCTTTCCGGATCTTTTCTAACTGCTTTCCGGTTAAGGAACCGCAGGAAGTACCCGGATCGATCCCCGCAAGCTTTAAAAGAGCCTGTGCCAACTTGCGGTTTAACATTCCTGTAAACAGTTCCTCTGCCGGTTTATAAGCCAGTAAAAGAGCCCGTTTCTTTAAAAGCCGGAAGCTTTCGATATTATCCCAGCCCGGCATAAAGTCCACATAGACTCTCACCTTTTTCTTTTCATCCAACGCTCTGGCTGCATACCGGCTTACCTGGAAAATAGGGATACCGGAAAGGCCATAATCGGTGATTTGCAGTTCTCCTTTGTCGCTGGCCAGAGTAATGCCGTCTGCCTGCAGTCTTACTTCTGCCTCTGTACGGATACCTGCCATTTGTTTATAAAGATTTCCCTGACAGCGAAGCTGCACCAGGGCCGGAAGAGGCTTGATTACAGAATGTCCCAGCTGTTTTGCGTATTCATAGCCGCTGCCATCTGAGCCGGTAGAAGAAGCAGCCTTGGAACCGGCTGCCAAGATCAGGGCGTCTGTCTCTATTTTCCCCTGATCTGTATGTACAAGAAAGCCATTCTTTTTCTTCTCAATCTTTTCTATATGGCAGGAAAGAAGAACTCTGATCTTTAACCGCTCCACTTCTTCTCTTAGCACATCTAAAACAGAAGCCGCCTGGTCGGAGTTTGGATAAACATAACCATTCCTGTCTTTTGGCACAATCCCTAATCCCATAAAAAATTCCAGAGTCTCATTTACATCAAATCCCCTTATTACTTGCATAGGAAAATCCTTCCTGCCGCAGCGGTAGCAGTTTTCTTCCATTTTGTAATTGGTAAGATTACACCTGCCGTTGCCTGTAGAAAGGATCTTTTTTCCCACTCGGTCCATATGTTCTATAACGGTCACTTCCGCCCCATTTCGGGCTGCGCCAATGGCTGCCACAAGCCCGGAAGCGCCGCCGCCGATAATTCCTACTTTTTTCTTCATATTGCTTAAACTCCTGTTTTAACTTGTATACGACTCCAGATAATGGTATACGTCCATCATGTCTGAAAACCAGATGCCTTCCATCAGGCGGGCTCTTTCACTTTCCGGGAAATCTGTTACCGGGATATGGGTGTACAGACAGACGGTACTTTTATCACTGCAGAATACAAGAAGGAAGCCCGACTCGGAAACTAGGAAATACTGGGAATTTACCGGGGTAATTCTTTCCTGATTGGCCGCTGCCCTTCCTTCCATTTCATTCACACTTTCTGTTTCGATCACTGTATTAGGTACCGGTGCTTCCTGACGCCTCTGATAACGGGCCGCCCCGTAGATCACCAGAACCGATACCACCGCTGATATACTGAATAGTCCCAGGGCAAATAAAAAATGTTTCATGGATACTGCCTCCTGTATCAGGTCTTATTTTCTTCTTTTCGACCTTTTAAAGGTAGTATCTGTCAGAATGGGATATTTTAAACATATACCTGTACTGCCTGCAGCATCATTTACATCAATCTGACTTTTTTCAAAATACGGATCAATTTTGTTCCCATAGGCATATCCCGCAGTTCCTCTTCATCAATTGCCTTAAGTCCTACTAAAAGTACAGCATAAACAGCAGCTGCTACTGCCACTGCCGGAAATACCACAATGGCTCTTCCAGAACGTCCTCTTAAAAGGGCCGCCGGAAGGATAAAGGTAAGTGCCTTGTATACGCCCCAGGCTACAACACCCATGATGCAGGCGCTGATAGCAGGAAGCACAAAGGTCTTTTTGTACTCCTGACGGTACCTTGCATATTTTGCAATGGTACGGGCATTTAAAACGCACATGATAAAAGCAAATACAATGTTCGCAAACACAACACCATAAATACCCATATGGAATACCATAAGAAGTACCCATAATACTGCCACATGGATCACCAGAGAAACGGCTGCGTGGCGTACCGGCACTTCCATGCGGTTTAATCCCTGAAGCACGGCATTGGTCACAGTAGACAATGAGAAGAATACTACAGCCAAAGAACCTGCCATAGTCAGTCTCACTAAAAGGCTGTTATCTTCACTAATAAATAACAGGTTGCATACTGGATCAGCTAAAACTGCAATTCCCACTGCTGCGGGAATAGAGATCAGCATGGAAAACCGGACAGCTGCTGCGATCCTCTTTAAAGTCTGTTCCCTGTCTCCGGCCGATACGGCTCTTGTAAGAGAGGGAATCAAGGAAGAAGACAGTGCATTGGAAACTGCCACCGGAATGTTAAATAACAGCTGATACTGTCCTAAAGCTCCCCAGAATACAGCGATCTCTTCTCCGCTGTATCCTAATTTATCCATTCCCTGCCCAAATATAAAGTTGTCCACTACATTGGAGCAGTTATAGATACCGCTGCTGATCACAATGGGAAGTACGGTGATCGTCAGCACATAAAGGATCTTTCTGTAACGGGTCCTCTTTCTTCTTGCCATTTTAGCAGCTTCCGGGGATAAGTCCTCTGCTGCAATACGCTGCTTTAAAACAGAACAGCCGCTTTTTGCTGTAAGGAAGATAAAGAAGATGAACGCAGTCAGTGCACCGGCACCTGTACCAATGGTGCCGCCTGCAGCGCCTAAAGCATAAGAATAGTTCTTTGCTCCCTGTGCCGCATTCATTCCTTCCCCTACACGGAATAAAAGTCCCGCTGCTACTACGCTGACAATGGCGTTTATGATCTGCTCTAAGATCTGGGAAATGGCTGTAGGGATCATAGTGCCTGTTCCCTGGAAATAGCCTCTTAAAACCCCCAGATATGCCATGATCCAGATGGTAGGTGCCAGCGTCTTTAAGGCATAGCTGGAATATGGCGTCTTGATCAGTCCCGCAAAAAAGTCAGAACCAAACCAAAGCACAATGGCTGCCAGTCCGCCTGTTACCGTTGCATAGAGAAGTCCTGCCTTTAAAATGCGGCGGCAATTCTCGTACTCTCCTTTTGCCAGCCTTGCAGATATCATTTTTGAGATTGCCACCGGCATACTGTAGGAGGAAAGGATCAGCAAAATATTGTATACATTATACGCAGATGTATAATATCCATTTCCCTGCTTTCCAATAATATCATTTAAAGGCATACGGTAAAGCATACCGATGATGCGCACCAGGATACCGGCCATAGCCAGGATACTTCCCTGTATTACAAAATTTGCTGCCTTATTTTTCTTTTTTCCCTGTACTGCTTTCATTTATCTTCTACTGTGCTCCATGTTTTATTACTTGCAACTGAGAACGTGTATGATCACATTTTCAGTTGATCTCAGACTTTTCAAAGTCCTTTGTAGGGATGATGCAGACCCAGGTCTTTCCCTGATTTAATACGATCTCATTATGATCCAGATTGTAATAATGGGTCACACCAAATTCCCCGTCTTTCTCCCAGCTGATGGGGATCGCTTTTCCATCTGTGAGATAATACCCGTATTCACCGGTATGTACATTGATATTCAGGTACTGAGTAGAGGCATAAAAACCACTCTGGCAGTACTGGAAGATCACATTTTTCACTGCAACTGGGCCTTCACTTCCTTGATGCACATCTCCATACTGGTACCTGTGATACAAACCGTCATTGCTGTCATAGACAAACTCCGGCTTGTTCATAACATAACCTGGTTTTGCATGGGTGCCATCCATCACACCTGGCTTTCCATCTAATGAGATTTCTACGCCGTCTCTTGCAAAAAGATAATGACCTTCATAAGACTCATCATATTCTGTACTGTAGCCTAAGGTCTCAATGGCTTTTTTCAAACGGTCCCCGCTTGTATAGGCATTGTGTGGAGAACGTTTGTCCTTGCTTCTGTAATAAGTAGTATTTCCAATGGCATCCAGACCATTGATATTGTCCACATTATTAAGATAAGGCTTTGCAAAGGTACTCTGACCATAGTGGGCATAAATAGCGTCAAACTCCCTTGCAAAATAAGTATAATACGTACGGCAACTTCGCACAGAACCAATACGGTCCAGATCATCATAATCCTCGATCACTGCCATATAACGGTTCATTTCCGCCTCTACCGGTGCCTCATAAACCACACCAGCCCGGTTTATGCCGTACTGAGGTCTTGCTTCTTTGTCATTGCTCATCATAATGGCGATAGGACGGCGGTCTGCCTGTTCTACTGGTACCATCTGTCCTGTAAGGAAGCTGCGTATCATACCATCTTTCTCTTCTCTTTCAGAAAAAAGGATATGGTCGGAAGCTTCTTTGTCTTTGGGTTCTTCCTTTTTTTCCTCATCCGACTGGATCAGGATCTTGGGAGCAGAAGTGGCTGCCTGGGTCGTTGTTTCCTGGGTCGTGGGAACCTGGGTCTGGGCGGCTTCTTCTGTTTTCTTTCCGCACCCGGCGCTTAGTGCTGCCACGCACAATATGGTCCCTAACATCAATTTCCTTCGTACTGCCGTTTTACTTCTGCTCCCTTTTTTCATCTAGTGTACCCCCTCGTATCCAGTATCTGTCTCTGACGGTCTTCCATGACCAGGCGTTCTTCATCTACCATGTGGTCATATCCACATAAATGAAGCATACTGTGCGCTACTAAAAATGCTAATTCCCTTGTCTGGGAATGACCGTACTTTTCAGCCTGTTCTTCCACCTTGTCTACTGAGATCACGATGTCCCCCAACATCAACTCTCCTGTTTCCGGGTTGAAATAATCTTCTACCGCATCTTCCACATGGTCGAAATCAGAAGGTTTTTCATAATCCACCATAGGGAAAGACAATACATCTGTAGGTGCATCGATCTGACGGTACTCTTTATTGATGGCCTGAATGGCATCATTATCCGTTAAGATCACATTTACCTCTGCCTCATAAGGGCATTTTTCAAAATCAAGAGACGCCTCTACGATATCATTAATGATCTTCTTATAGGGAAGATCCAGAAACTGTCATTACCGATTATTCCCCTTTCGTGTATTTTTCACTGCCGGAGCTTTTCTTTCCCCTCTGGCGGTCTTTGACGCTGTTTTCTTCTCATAATCATCATAAGCCTTAACGATCTTCTGTACCAGTGGATGACGGACAACGTCAGAACTGGTCAGAAAACAGAAACCGATATCATCAATATTTTTAAGGACTTTTAATGCTGTATCCAGACCAGAAGCTGCGCCGGAAGGAAGGTCTTTCTGTGTCTGGTCTCCTGTGATAATAACCTTAGAGCCAAAACCAATTCTGGTTAAGAACATCTTCATCTGGGCCGGAGTAGTATTCTGTGCCTCATCCAGGATGATATAGGCGTTATCCAGTGTACGTCCTCGCATGTACGCAAGAGGCGCTACCTCAATAAGGCCCTTTTCTGAGTTATGCTGGTAGCTTTCTGCCCCCATGATCTGATATAAGGCATCATATAACGGCCGCAGATACGGATCGATCTTGCTCTGTAAGTCACCAGGAAGAAAACCTAACTTCTCTCCTGCTTCAATGGCAGGTCTTGTAAGGATGATCCGTCCTACTTCCCCGTTTTTAAATGCCTGGATGGCCATAGCCATGGCAAGATAGGTCTTGCCGGTACCAGCCGGGCCGATGCCGAATACGATCATTTTCTTGCGGATGGAATCCACATAATGTTTCTGTCCTAAAGTCTTTGGCTTTACCGGCTTTCCCATAATGGTGCGGCAGATAATGTCCTTGTCGATCTCTAAGATCTGGTCATCATTTTCCGTAAAAGAAAGGGATAATGCATAATCCACATTCTGCTCGGTAATGGTATTGCCACGCATGGAAAGCTGGATCAGGTTGTTAAATACACTTTTTGCCTGACCAATGGTCTTTTCCGGGCCGATCAGCTTGATCTCGCCGTCTCTGGCGATCATGGTCACATGAAGGGTCCGTTCTATTTTCTTTAAATATGCATCGAACTGCCCGCAGACATTTCTCTCATGTTCTGCCGGAATGTCGATCATGGTTTCAATTACACTCATCCGTCTGTCTGATCTCCTTGGGTCTTAGAAACAGGAGCGCTGACTGCTGCAGGCTCTATAACCTTCAGCGTCCCGCTGATCCTGTAACCAGATATATTCTTTTCTATTCTATCATTATTTTCAAGGATTTGTACCCCTTTTTCCCTTAATTTTTCAACAAATTGGCGATTTGTTTCTGAAGCTGTCTCTTCCAGTTCTTCTCTTGTATATCCTTTCTCATAAACCGTCATATATTCCCCTGTGATCTTCCCCGCAAAAAAGGGCAAATAAAAGCTGGAAAACAGCTTACACTGGGTCATATCCACGGTATAATCCCAGTCTTCTTTATTTCCATTTTTCCCCAGTTCCGGCATGAGAAAGGAGAAGGAAAAAGGGCCTGCGATCAGGCGAAAACCATACCGTTTCTTTCCTGTAGGATAACGCACTTTCCGGGTCAGCGGCATTTGTTTTTCATACGTTTTCATAGTCTCTGCCAGGATCTCCCCCTGGGACTGTACATAAAAGGCTGATATCTCCTGCTCATCGTCCCCGATCACAGGCACCCGGCCGCTGACAAGGATCTGTCCCGGCTCTATTTTTTCCCCCTTTTTCACTTTTGGTATGCCCTGGCGCACCATGATATAGGTAATAGTTCCGTTCACATCCGAAACCAGGTCGCAGGCCTCTTCTTTTTCTGTCATTCTGTCCTGTATGATCTTATTTTCCTTGATCTGGATCACCAGCCTTATGCCGGATACTCTGGCTGACACCCAGGTGATCTGTGGAAAACTCTCCCTCATTCCCGCTTCCAGGGCTTCGCAATCCACATTTTTCTTTTTCATGCCGTATCTTATATCCTGGGTGTCCAGATAGCGGACCAAAGTATCGGTTGTATAATGATGATTGCCCTGAAAATGGATATCCCACACAAAAAGGGACATAAGATATAAGAGAATAAAAAAGCTGAAAAAACCTGCGGCTGCGTACCACCGTTTTCTATTCCTGTGAAGAAAAAACGGCAGTCCCCGCCGCTCACATATATGTAATCGTACCCCTGTCCCTCTGGCACAGTCTTTTAGACGGTAAACATCTTTTAAAGAAAGACAGCACTGGTATTCTCCTTTTTTCAGGCACACTAACTCCCATAAAAAGATCCCCCTGATCCTACACCGCTCCAGAAAATGTTCCGGGCTGATGCTTTTTATATGTATCCTTACATATCCTTTAAACAGGTTAAAAAGCCACCAGAGCATCCTTACACCGCCCTTTCCGATGACAGAAAAAATTCTACCGACTGTATCTGGCCTGTTATTTTTAAGGCATCTTCTGTATAGGTCTCTATTTCCAGATGCTGCCCCTTAAATACCACCATACAGCCTGCTGACTTTATTTTTATATAGGTATCCGTGTAAATAAGAAGGCTCCTGAAGTTTTCCACCACCGCCTCATAGGGACCCGTAAAATGGATCAAGATATCTCCTAACATCACATCCCTTGGAAGGCCAAGAGCTTTTACTGCGGCCCTTTTTCTGTCCTCTCTCATGCCATTTCTCCCGGAGCCTTTTCCTTTCATTATATGACGGCACTTCCTGTAGGATACGCCTTTTCACTTTTATCCTCTTTCTGCACCCATTTTTTGATCTGGGAATATCTTATAAGGAAAGAATTTTTCTGTGAGGTTTTTATGAATTCCAAGTTAAATCCTGCTTCTGAAGCCATTTCCATGGTAAAAGCAGCTCAGACAAACGAAGAAGATATTCCTGTAACTCCCCTGCCAGATCCAGGAGAAGGCGGCCCTGTGTATGACGGCTCTATGGATAATGGTTCCGGCGGCAATGGCTCTTTTGGTGACGATCTCAGTTCTGTTCCCATAATTCCTCTGCCAAACCCGGGAGAAGGCGGTCCTGTATACAATGGCCCTAATTACAACCGGCCTTCTGGCGGCAATGGTCAGACGGGTGGTTCCCAGGTGCCGGTGTACCGCCCTGTTTTCCCTTCTAACGGCTCCATTACCATTCTCCCAGGCATCAGCTTCCCATGCTACAACTGCACCACTTCCTCCAGCCTGGGCCGTGTGCGCATTTTAAATGCTTCTTCCGGCTATCCGGCCTTTAATGTATCCTTAGGAAACTGGCGCATTGGAGAGCAGTTAGATAACGGGGATCTCACCAGCTATGTTCAGGCGTCCTCCGGCTTCCAGACTGTTACTGTATCCGGTACCAACGGTTATATCTATATCCAGAAAATGATCACCATCCGGGCTGGTTCCGCCTCTACCGTTGCGATCATCAACACCACTACCGGCCTTGATCTTATGGAGATCTCCGATCTTTCCTGCAACGGCCCGTCTGGTACTGCCTGCATCCGCGCCTGCAACCTTTCCCCGGACCTTGGACCTTTTGACGTTGCCTTAGAAAACCGGGGCAATTCCTACCGCACCTTCACCAATGTCCGTTTCCAGGAAGTGACCCCATTCTCCAGCTTTGCACCAGGCTGGTATTCTATCTATGTATTCCGCACCAATGCATTTAATAATAACAATGCCATCGCAGCAGCTTCTGCCTCCTTAAATTCCGGCGGATCTTACACGCTGTATATGTTTAACGGTCCATCAACTACAGATGGGCTGCGGACTCTGATCTTGTCAAATTAGCATTTTGTATGCAATAAAGCAGGAAACGCTGTGATCTTAACTTACAGCGCTTCCTGTTTTTTATCAATTCGCTTATTTTCTGAGTACGCCACACCTGCCATCATATCGATCTCGCCTTTTAAAAGCTTATCATATAAAGAGGACCAGTCACCGGATACATATTCATACTGCCAGCCTGTGTAAGAAGCGACCTTTTGCAGGTGTTCATAGCTGTAGCCTCTGTGCAGCGTCTTTACCCCATCGCCTTCCTGGAAATCTTTTGACTGGTAATAGCCTATTTTTACAGTCTCGCCATCTTCTGGCTGCGCACTGTAGGCTACAAAGCTTCCAAACAGCAATAGACAGATGCCCCAGAGCAATACCATATACCCTTTCCATTTTTTCCATCCCCATACTCCCCTTTATACAGACTTTTTCTCTTCTTTGATACTATTAATTTCTCAATCACAATATCGCCGCTCCAAAGCCTTTTGAGAAATCAAGTCC
>CAVDQU010000050.1:12526-16390 GCA_963611035.1 Agathobaculum sp. | reverse complement strand
ATATTATATCAATTAAACCAAATACAAAAAAAGATCCCCGAAAGGATCTTAAGGATTTTATATCTTATACAGCTATGCAGCATCATTTTTCGGGAATCTTTTTCGTATTTTATAGTAGGTGACCATGTGGGCTGCCGTTGTTATGATCCAGGAAACAGGATAGGACAGATACAGCACTTCCAGTGTCCGATGGGAAGCAAAGATGGTAAAGATCCAGAACACTCTGAATCCACAGGCTCCTGTAAGGGATACGATCATAGGGATCACCGAATATCCCATTCCCCTTAAGCTTCCTACCATACAGTCCATAAGACCGCACAGGAAATAAGTTCCGCAGATGATGCGCAGTCTTCGCATACCAAAGGCAAGCACTTCCGGATCTGAGGAATAGATGTTTAAAAGTCCTTTTCCGCCAAACACAGCTCCTGATCCCAGGACCAGTCCTACTACTGTTACAACTCCCAGGCAGATATTTTTGATCTTGTCAATACGGCTGAATTTGCCACCGCCCAGGTTCTGACTGGTAAAGCTTAAGCTGGTCTGGTACACTGCATTCATAGCCGTGTATACAAAGCCTTCGATATTGGCGGAAGCTGTATTTCCAGCCATGGCAATAGAACCAAAGGAGTTTACAGATGACTGGATCAGTACGTTGGATATAGAGAAGATGGCTCCCTGCATTCCTGCAGGAAGTCCTACCCTAACGATCTGACTTAACTTGCCGGGCACAATACGAAGCTTTGTAAGATGAAGCTTCATAGCACCAGACTCTTTCATCAGACTATGGATGATCAGTCCTGCTGATACACATTCAGAAATAACGGTCGCCCAGCCAACTCCGTCTACGCCCATTCCCAGCTTGATTACAAAGAACAGGTTTAAAACTACGTTTACGGCTCCTGCCGCAAATAAGAAATACAGCGGACGTCTGGTATCTCCGATGGCCCTTAAAAGTGCCGCGCCAAAGTTATAGATCATCAGCACCGGCATTCCAAAGAAATAGATCCGAAGGTACAGTGCCGCCTGATCCAATACGTCATCTGGCGTTCCCATAAGGGTAAGCATGGGCTTTGACGCAGTTTCTCCCAGCAATACCAGAAACAGTCCGCTTAATATAGCCATCATAATGGCTGTATGGACTGTATCCTGGATATCTTTTTCCTTCTGCGCCCCATAATATCTTGCCGCCAGTACATTTACACCAACAGAAAGTCCCACAAATACATTGATCATAAGATTGATCAGAGATGTGGTAGAACCAACGGCTGCCAGGGCCGTACTGCCTGCAAACCTTCCTACTACAATGATATCCGCTGCATTAAAAAGCAGCTGAAGGATACCGGAAAGCATCAGTGGGATCGAAAAAATAAGGATCTTGTCCAGAAGTGGGCCGTTACACATATCTATTTCATAAGATTTTTTCATTGTATGTATGCTCCGCTTCCATCCAGCTTTCGGCCGTCAATGGTACAGTTGCTCCTCATCACACCGTCAGAGGGGGTCAGGTAATAAGTATGTCCCAGGGATTCCTGCCAGCCTGTGAGCATATATCCATCACTTCCAAACAGATACCATTTGTCATTGATCTTCGCCCAGGCGGTAAGATATTCATCCTGATATTTATAGCGCCAGCCTTTTGCGTCCTTTTCCCAGTTTCCCAGGTGGAAATTTCGGTAGCTGGCTATATCTGATTCCGGTACTGCTGTAAAATAATATTCTTTTCTCTCATCATTAATAGCAAATTCTACCATATAGCAGCGTTCCAGACCGTCATAAACCTTTCCTGAGGCATTTTCACGGTTAAATGTCTCAGGACGGATGACCGGATAATGTTCTCCCTCTTTCAGGCCATAGACCCGGCATTCCAGATTTTTCTCTGTATTGCCGTCATATGTGATCAGATAATAGCTTAAGGTTACATCTGCCAGATTTAGATCATTTCCATCTTTTGTATCCGTATCCTTTGTAATAGTAAAAGTATCTTTTTCGGATACACGGTTTCCCATTACATAAGAAGTATAGCCGTCATAAATAGGTGTCTGACGGCTGTTGATATCCATATGGAGAGTAAGTGGAACCTCTTTTTTCAAGGCAGAACCGGCCTGAGAAGAGAAGGTACTTCCTACAGCAAGAGCTGCTGTAAGAAGCAGTGTTATCCATTTTTTCACCAAACATCCTCCTCTCGTTTATCTTACTTTAAAATAACTTTCTTAAAGTTCTTCTTTCCGCGCTTCACTACAACGCCGTCACCAGCAAACTGGTCTTTTGCAAATACAGCCTTAATATCCTTGATCTGGGTTCCGTCAACGGATACGCCGCCCTGTTCTACATTTCTTCTTGCCTCAGAACGTGATCCAGCCAGTCCGGACTTTGTAAGAACAGTTAAAATATCAATATTTCCGTCTGTGAAATCTTCTTCGCTTAACTCACAGGTTGGCATGTTTTCTGTATTAGCGCCGCCTGCAAATAATGCTCTTGCGCCCTCCTGGGCCTTTACAGCCTCTTCTTCTCCATGTACCAGCTTGGTCAGCTCAAATGCAAGGATCTCTTTTGCCTTATTTAACTGGCTTCCTTCCCACTTGTCCATCTCGTCGATCTGCTCTAATGGCAGGAAAGTAAGCATACGCAGGCACTTAAGAACGTCAGCATCGCCTACGTTTCTCCAGTACTGATAGAAATCAAATGGAGAAGTCTTTTCAGGATCCAGCCATACAGCTCCAGACTGGGTCTTGCCCATCTTCTTGCCTTCGGAGTTTAATAACAGGGTAATGGTCATTGCATGTGCGTCTTTGCCCAACTTACGGCGGATCAGTTCAGTACCGCCTAACATATTGCTCCACTGGTCATCGCCGCCGAACTGCATGTTGCAGCCGTAGCGCTGGAACAGCTCATAGAAGTCATAACTCTGCATCAGCATGTAGTTGAACTCTAAGAAGCTTAAGCCTTTTTCCATTCTCTGCTTGTAGCACTCTGCACGTAGCATGTTATTTACAGAGAAATGAGGACCTACTTCTCTTAAGAATTCGATGTAATTTAAGTTCATCAGCCACTCAGCGTTGTTTACCATAAGAGCTTTTCCATCGGAGAAATCAATGAAACGGCTCATCTGCTTCTTAAAGCAGTCACAGTTGTGCTGGATGATCTCTGGTGTCATCATCTTACGCATATCAGTACGTCCAGATGGATCGCCTACCATACCGGTACCGCCGCCGATCAGGGCGATCGGTTTATTTCCTGCCATCTGGAGACGTTTCATCAGGCACAGTGCCATGAAATGTCCTACATGAAGGCTGTCTGCAGTTGGGTCAAAACCGATATAGAAAACTGCCTTTCCTTCGTTTACCATTTTACGGATTTCTTCTTCATTTGTTACCTGGGCGATCAGGCCTCTGGCAACTAACTCTTCGTAGATCTGCATTTTTTTCTTTCCTTTCATTCCATCTCGTATACTCAGATACCTGTTTCTAAGTATAACATATTTTTTCTTTCATGTACAAGGAATAGGGGATTCCTGATTATTAAATAAGCATAAAAAAAGCTCCGTCCTGTTAAAGGACGAAGCTAAAAGTTCCGTGTTACCACCTTAATTTACAGACAGCTCACGCTGTCCGCCTTAGAAGGTACGCTCTTTCGAGGATACCCTGATACTATAACGTGTACCACTTCCGTTGCAGCCTACTAAACATTCTTACGTTATTCGGTGCAAAGCTCAGGGATGTATTCATGTCCTGCTTTCCATGCGCCTCTCATCAGCCGGCTGCTTTCTGTATGCTTTTGCAGAAAATTACTTGTTCCCATCATTGCCATGTCATGAAATTAAGGCTATTATAGGCAGTTATCCCATTTTTGTCAATGGGATTTTTT
>CAVDQU010000050.1:0-12440 GCA_963611035.1 Agathobaculum sp. | reverse complement strand
GTTACATCGGGAGGATAAAGACAAATGGGTTTCACACTTGTAAATGAACTTCCAAGCCCTGCGCAGATACTGGAACAGTTCCCTCTGCCTGAGAAGCTGGCAGTTTTAAAAGCTGAAAGAGATGAAGAGATCAAAAAAGTAATTACCGGAGAAAGCAATAAATTCCTTGTTATCATCGGACCTTGCTCTGCTGATAATGAAGATGCTGTATGCGACTACGCAAACCGTCTTGCAAAGGTTCAGGAGAAGACAAAAGACAGACTTCTCATTGTTCCAAGAGTTTATACTAACAAGCCAAGAACCACCGGCGAAGGCTATATGGGTATGCTCCATCAGCCAGACCCGGAAAAGAAGCCGGATATGCTTCAGGGAATTTTAGCCATCCGTCATATGCACATGAAAGTATTCCGTGAGACCGGAATGTCCACTGCTGACGAAATGCTGTATCCGGATAACCTGCAGTATCTGTCCGATATCATGTCTTATATCGCAGTTGGCGCCCGTTCTGTAGAGAACCAGTACCATCGTCTGGTAGCCAGCGGCTGCGATGTGCCGGTTGGTATGAAAAATCCTACCAGCGGCGACCTCAGCGTTATGTTAAACTCCGTTGTAGCTGCCCAGCTGCCTCACGATTTCATTTTCCGCGGTGATGAAGTTTCCTGCCCAGGAAACCCATTAGCCCATACCATTCTGCGCGGTGCTGTGAACAAGCACGGTCAGTGCATCCCGAACTACCATTATGAGGATCTGCACCTGCTCTTTGAGCTTTACTCCAAGAGAAACTTAAAAAACCCGGCCTGCATCGTAGATACCAACCACTCTAACTCCAACAAGAAGTATGCAGAACAGGTACGTATCGCAAAAGAGATCCTTCACAGCCGCCGTCATTCCAATGACATCCGTCATCTGGTAAAAGGCCTGATGATTGAAAGCTACATCGAGCCAGGAAACCACAAGATCGGCGAACACTGCTACGGACAGTCTATCACTGACCCATGTCTGGGCTGGGATGAGTCTGAGAAGCTGCTATATGATATTGCTGAGATGGCAGACTAATATCGTGTATTAAAAAACTCCGTTCCTGCCAGTAACAGGACGGAGTTTTTTGTTATGACGCTAATGCTGTGATACCAAAGTACGCCAGCACCACAATACCCAGGATAATACGATAATAACCAAAGAACTTAAAGTCATGTCTGCGCACATATCCCATTAAGAACTGGATGGAATATACGGACACGCCAAAAGCAATGAGCATTCCCAGAATGGTATAAAAGATCTGGGAGCCGGTGAGAACATTACCTTTTATGAAGAATTTCACAAGCTTTAAGAAGCTGGCTCCAAACATGACCGGGATCCCTAAAAAGAAGGAAAATTCTGCTGCCGCACCTCTGGAACAACCCAGTACCATGGCTCCTAAAATGGTAGAACCAGAACGGGATGTACCTGGGATCAGGGACAGAAGCTGGAACAGGCCGATGAAAAGGGCTGTTTTCGCGGAAATATGACCGACTTTTGTAATGGACGGGTTTGCTGTAATAGAACTGTTTTCCAGAACAATGAACAGCACACCATAAATGATCAGTGTGGCAGCTACCACATAAGCATTGTAGAAATGTGCTTCCATCCAGTCATCTAAAAGAAGTCCGAATACTGCCGCCGGGATACATGCGATCACGATCTTGATCCACAGCGCCCAGGTAGCCTGCTTCTGTCTGGATGATTTTGAGGGGCTGAATGGGTTTAATTTATGGAAATACATTACTGCAACTGCCAGGATCGCGCCTAACTGTATCACCACCAGGAACATATCTTTAAATGCATCCGGCTGGTTTAAATGGATGATCTCATCTACCAGGATCATATGGCCGGTGCTGCTGATGGGCAGCCATTCTGTGAAACCTTCTACAATCCCCAGAACGATCACTTTTAAAATCTCTACTAAACTCATAATTACTCCTTGTCTGTTTTTCTACTTTTCCACGTTTTCGATCTGCCAGTCAATGGGCTCAATACCATGTTCCCTTAAGAAATCATTGGTCTTGCTGAAAGGACGGCTGCCGAAAAATCCTCTGTATGCGGACAACGGGCTTGGATGAGGCGCCTCTAAGATCATGTGCTTTGGATTATTTAACATGGATTTCTTGGCCTGGGCCGGTCTGCCCCACAGGATAAACACCATAGGACGATCCTGTTCATTTAACACACGGATGGCTGCGTCTGTAAACTGCTCCCAGCCAATATCATGGTGGGAGTTGGCCTGGTGGGCCCGTACCGTAAGGACAGTGTTTAAAAGCATAACGCCCTGGTCAGCCCACTTTTTCAGATAACCGTTATTTGGTATGTAGCAGCCCAGATCATCATGAAGCTCCTGATAGATATTTACTAAAGAAGGTGGGATATCTATATCCGGCTTTACGGAAAAGCTGAGGCCATGTGCCTGACCATTATTATGATATGGGTCCTGACCTAAAATAACTACTTTTACTTTTTCCAGTGGTGTAAAAGCAAAGGCATTGAAAATGTCATCTGGTGCCGGAAAAATCTCCCTTGTCTCGTATTCATGTTTTACAGTATCATATAATTTTCTGTAATATGGCTTTTTAAACTCTCCGCTTAAGGGAACCAGCCAGTCATTGGATATTGCAGCCATTTTTATGCTCCTTTTCTTCTGTGATGTATTTTCACAGTGCTTTTATCTGTTGATGCCACTATTTCTGTCTGCCTACTGAAGACACTGTTATCTACGCACAGAAATGCCTCTGCCAGCCAGATAATCCTTCAGATCACAGATCTCCAGTTCCTTATAATGGAACAGGGAAGCTGCCAGAACCGCGTCTGCTTTACCCTTTGTCAGTGCATCGTAGAAATGCTCTTTGGTTCCCGCACCGCCGGAGGCGATCACTGGAATGCTTACCAGATCTGCCACTGCTGCTGTCAGTTCATTGTCATAACCTGCCTTTGTACCGTCGCAGTCCATGCTGGTAAGAAGGATCTCGCCTGCGCCTAAGGAATCTGCTTTTTTCGCCCATTCCAGCACATCCAATCCTGTATCTAAACGTCCTCCATGTTTGTATACATTCCAGCCGGAACCGTCAGCTCTGCGCTTGGCGTCAATGGCAACTACCACGCACTGCCTGCCAAATTTCTGGGCTGCGTCATGGATCAGCTGCGGATTGTCAATGGCTGATGAGTTAATGGATATTTTATCTGCGCCTTCTCTTAAGAGCATGCGGAAGTCTTCCACTGTACGGATACCACCGCCTACTGTAAAGGGGATAAACACCTTTTCTGCTACCTTGCGCACCATATCTACCACTGTTTTTCTATGGTCAGAAGATGCGGTAATGTCCAGAAATACCAGTTCGTCTGCCCCTGCTTTATCGTAGGCAGCCGCTATTTCCACCGGATCACCGGCATCCTTTAAATTTACAAAATTAACGCCTTTTACCACACGGCCGTTATTCACATCTAAGCAGGGAATGATCCTTTTTGTAAACATATTTCCTTTTCCTTTCTCTGAACTGTAACGAATATGAGTCTACTTAAGATTTTTAAAATCCTTATTATAACTTGATAAAGTTTTCCAGGATCTTAAGACCTGTCTGGCTGCTCTTTTCGGGGTGGAACTGGCAGGCGAAGATATTTCCTTTCTCCACTGCCGCGTGAATGTGGGTTCCGTATTCCGTAGTAGCTGCTACTATGTCTTCTGATCCAGCTTTCAGATAATAGGAATGGACAAAATATACATAACTGCCTTCTGGAATGCCCTGAAACAGTCTGGAATCCGGACGTATTTTTAAGGAATTCCATCCCATATGAGGTACCTTAAGGCCCAGTGCTTCTGGTATTCTAAGGATTTTTCCCGGCAGCAGGCCAAGACCTTCTACTCCCGGACTTTCTTCGCTACTTTCAAACATCAGCTGCAGTCCCAAACAGATTCCTAAGAAAGGAGTCCCTTTTTGGGCGATCTCTTTTATCACATCCACCAGTCCATACTGATGCAGCCGCTCCATGGCATCTCCAAAAGCGCCTACGCCAGGTAAGATCACCTTGTCAGCTGCCAGAAGTTCTTCTTTATCTCTGGTGATGACCGGTGTCTCTCCCAGAAAGGCCAGTGCTTTTTCCACACTTTTTAAATTACCTGCGTCATAGTCTATTACAGCGATCATGGTCATTCCTCACTTTCATTTATCGTAACGCCACCAGTAGGTGACATGTTCCTTTACTTTCCAAGCATCCAGCGGACAGAGTTTTCATGAACAGATACGCCCCGTTCCTCTGCCTCTTTTGGAAGCTGATAAAAGCTTTCATTTACACGGTATAATCTGGATTTTTGATTAAAATAAATGATCTTTTCAAAAGGCCACCGCATAACCGTAGGAGTGGCAAATCCTTCTCCCAGTTCCAGGATCACAAGAGAGCGGTTAATGGTACCGGTCTGCCATTTCATATAGTCTTTCCACCTTGGAAGATAGCCTTCTTCAATATATGTTTCTGCTTTTATAGTATTTCCTGTAAGAGGAGCTTTGCAGTGTGGACAGACATCATCTGGCACTTCGTTTTCTTCCCAGATATCCTTGGTACAGGCCTTAGAACACTGTCTCCAGTGGATATTTCCGCAGGGAGCCACGATTTTATTTTTGTCAAAGGGCATTTCATAAATTACCCCATCTGTTAAAGTAGTAACAATGTAATAGTCTTTCTCTTTTATCAGCTCATAGAGGGCTTCATAGGCTTCTTTTAGCTCAGCCTGGGCCGGGTCACATAAATGGCGGAAACGGATATCTTTCTCATCATCCCGCATCCCCCACTCTTTTCCAATCCCAATCAGAACCTTCTGAGCCTCTTTTACCTTTTCTATGGCCTCTTTCTTTCTATTTTCCATGGATCTTTCTGCCTTCCTGCAAATTATGTCAATCAACATAATACCACAGTCAGCCTTTCATTTCAATGAAACACTTTTGGGTTTAAAAAAACAGACAGAAGTTTTTCTTCTGCCTGCTTTAAGAATATTTCTATTTAAACTGCTCTAAAATAGAGGTACCAATGGTATTTTCCGGCATTTTCACGCCAAAATTGTCCGCAATGGCGGCACCGATGACACCAAAGGTGTCTGTTTCAGCCAGCTTTCCTCCTTCTTTTAAGGACGGGGAATAAACCAACAGTGGCACCTGCTCTCTGGTATGGTCTGTACCGGTCCAGGTCGGGTCATTTCCGTGGTCTGCTGTGATCATTAACAGATCATCCTCTTTCAGATCCTTTAATAATTCGCCCAGCTTTACGTCAAAGCTTTCCACTTCTTTTGCATAGCCTTCCGGATTTCTCCGATGTCCCCAGAGAGCGTCAAAATCAACCAGGTTTACAAAGCAAAGTCCTGTAAAATCATTGTTCTCTGCAATATCAATAGTCTGCTCCATGCCATGAACGGAACTTTTTGATTTATAGGCTTCGGTAATGCCTTCGCCGTCAAAAATATCGCGGATCTTTCCTACTGAAATTACATCATATCCATTTTCCTTTAAAGCATCTAACGCTGTCTTTCCCGTTGGCTTTAAAGCATAATCATGACGGTTGCTGGTGCGCTTGAATTCGCCTTTTTTCTTTCCAACATAAGGTCTTGCAATAACACGGCCCACTCTCCATTCATCCTTCATGGTCAGTTCTCTTGCGATCTTACAGCAGCGGTAAAGCTCATCCAGTCCAAATGTCTCCTCATTTCCGCAGATCTGAAGCACGGAGTCAGCAGATGTATACACGATCATGTGGCCCGTTGCGATCTCTTCTTCTCCCAGCTCATCCAGGATCTCGGTGCCGCTGGCACTTTTATTTCCAATGATCTTATGACCGGTGCGCTCCTCCAGTTCGTGGATCAGTTCAGGCGGAAAACCATGGTCTGTAAAGGTAACAAAGGGCTTTGTGGTGTAGATGCCCATCATTTCCCAGTGTCCGGTCATAGTATCTTTACCACAGCTTTTTTCATTAAGAACCAGCTGATAGCCCAGAGGATGTTCTGCTGGTGTTACTCCCTTTAAAGGATGTAAATTTGCCAGTCCCAGCTTTGTAAGATTAGGGATCTTCCAGTTATCATGCTTTTCGGCAATATGTCCCATGGTATCTGCGCCGTCATCGCCGTAAGCAGCGCCGTCTTTTGCATGTCCTGCGCCAAAAGAATCCATTACGATCACAAAAATACGTTTGAACTTCTTCATCATTTTTACTTCCTTCCCTTTGTTTTCCCGTGTTTTATACGATGCATTTTCTGCATTCATTTTCTGCATTCTTTCTATAATCTAACATCAGTATACACAAAAAGGGAAAATAATAAATGCCATATGTCACTTTTATCAATTTTTACTTGAAGCTTCTTTGTAATAATGTTACCATGTACATATTGCATGTTCTCCCGTTTTGTTTTGGAGAGCATAATACTTCTCAGGAGGATAATATCAATGGAACTGATCATACCGGAACACTATGATCCCCGTCTGGATATACGTGAGACCCAGGATGCCATTAAATATATCCGCGACACCTTCCAGAAGGAAATGGGACGCGAGATGCATCTGGAGCGCATTTCCGCACCTTTATTTGTAGAAAAAAGCAGCGGTTTAAATGATAACTTAAACGGCGTAGAGAGACCTGTCGCTTTTGACATGGCTGCGATCCCTGGAGAGACCATGGAAGTGGTACATTCCCTTGCAAAATGGAAACGTATGGCATTAAAGGAATATGGTTTCCAGCCAGGCGAAGGCCTTTACACCAACATGAACGCGATCCGCGCAGACGAAGAACTGGACAATCTCCACTCCTGCTATGTAGATCAGTGGGACTGGGAAAAGGTCATCGACAAAGAAGACCGCAATGAAAAGACCTTAAAAGATACCGTGCGCCTGATCTTTAAGATCATTAAGCACATGCAGCACGAAGTATGGTACAAATATCCACAGGCTGTAAATCAGTTGCCGGATGATATCTTCTTTATCACCACCGGCGAACTGGAAGCTATGTACCCGGATAAGACTCCAAAGGAACGTGAAAACCTGATCACCAAAGAGCATGGCTGCGTTTTCTTAATGCAGATCGGTGACAAGCTGGCAGGCGGAAAGCCACATGACGGCCGTGCACCGGACTATGACGACTGGAAATTAAACGGCGATATCCTGTTCTGGTATCCAATCTTAAACTGCGCATTGGAGATCTCCAGTATGGGTATCCGTGTAGATGAAGCTTCTTTAAGAGAACAGCTTGAAAAATCCGGCTGCACAGACCGCATGGAGCTTCCTTATCATAAGATGCTTTTAAACGGCGAACTGCCTTACACCATCGGCGGCGGTATCGGACAGTCCCGTCTGTGCATGCTTCTTCTGGGCAGAGCCCACATAGGTGAAGTTCAGGCAAGTACCTGGCCAAAGGAAATGCGTGATACCTGCAAGAAGCACAAAATCTACTTACTGTAATTACAGGAGATCAGAACAGTCATGGGGAATTCTATTTCGATCTTCTTTTTGATCGAGGCTGTGGGAACCATTGCTTTCGCCTCTTCCGGCGCTATGGTGGCCATCCGGCAGAACCTTGATCTTTTAGGGATTATTGTATTGGGTGTTACAACAGCAGTTGGCGGAGGTATGATGAGGGATATCCTTTTAGGGATCGTTCCGCCCAACCTCTTTACAAATCCGATCTACACGATCATGGCATTTATCACTGTTATGGTCCTTTTTATGGTCATCCGCAAAAATCAGCATTTTTTAGAGGGCGAATGTATCGCCACCTACGAAAAATTGATGAATATCTTTGACGCCATCGGACTGGCTGCATTTACAGTAACGGGTATTGATACCGCTGTCATGGCGGGATACGGAGATTATCATTTTCTCTCTGTTTTCTTAGGCGTCCTTACCGGTGTAGGCGGCGGCCTTTTAAGGGATATTATGGCAAGGCAGACTCCCTATATCCTGAAAAAACATGTTTATGCCTGTGCTTCCATTGCAGGCGGGATCTGCTATTCCTTCCTGCTTTCCAGCCCGGTAAATAATGATGTGGCTATGATCATAAGTGCCGGTCTGGTGATCGCCATCCGACTTCTGGCAACCCATTATTGCTGGAACCTGCCAAGAGCGGTGAAATAAATGAAAAAAACGTACCTGCTTATTTTTCCTGCAGGTACGTTTTTTCATTTTATTCATTCACACATTCTGCCGCCTGCCGGCGCAGGCGGGATCTGCATTTATTCTTCTTCTGTAAGAATCGCAGCATTGTCACTGCTCCACTGGATAGCATCGTATGCTTCCCCAATGTTTAACATATGGTCGCCGATTCGCTCATAGTCTGTAAGCATCTCCGAATACAGGATAGAGGATTCTACATTACAGTGGCCTTCCCGCATACGATCGATCTGGTTCTGGCGGAAGTTATCGGTGATATCGTCGATCTTCTGCTCGATCTCCTGGATCTGCTTTAAGGTAAAGCTGCTATCTCCGGCTGCTGCCTTTCTGAGAAGTTCCATACCTAAAGCACAGCTTTCATCCATGACCTTAAATTCGTTCTTTGCATAATCAGAGAAGTTCAGGTTCTTTTCCTGGATGGTCTGGGCATATTCTGCCAGGTTCATGGCATGATCGCCGATTCGCTCAATATTTCCCAGAATGGTGTACATTTTATTTAAAGCATCAATATCCCGAGGCGTCTGGTCTAAAACAAGGACTTTGGATATTTTCTTTGACAGACGTACATTGGAAAGGTCGATCTCCTCTTCCCGGTCTGCGATCTCCCGGATACCGTCTTCTCCCGGCCCCTGCTCCATCGCCTTAAAACTTTCGGCAACATTGGTAGCCGCCATAGCTAACATATCCTGGATTTCTTCGTGGATCTGGCTGATAGCGATAGTAGAAACACCCAGATGGTGTTTGGAAGCCATAAGCCCCTCAAACCACTGATCTGCATCCATAGCCTTTTTGGTCTGTGTATCCGGCAGTATCTTCTTTGCCACTTTTACTAAAAGATCACCAAACGGGAACAGGATCACAGTGGTAGCAATATTGAAGATGGTATGCACATTTGCGATCTGTGCTGCCGGATTAGCCGGGTTGACGGCGATCATCCAGTCTACGAACGGAGTTACCATACAGAGCACAATGAAGATCACTGTACCAACTACGTTGAACATCAGATGGATGATCGTCGTTCTCTTTGCATTTCTGTTAGTTCCTACAGAAGCTAAAACTGCTGTGATACAAGTACCAATATTCTGTCCGAAAAGTACGAATACGGCACCGTGAAGATCTATAACACCGCTTACTGCCAGTGCCTGTAAGATACCGATAGAAGCTGCAGAGGACTGGATCACTGCTGTAAACAGTGCACCTGCCAAAACGCCTAACAGCGGATTCTTAAAGCTTGTCATCAGCCGGATAAATTCCGGCTCGTCACGGAGAGGAAGCATGGCATCGCTCATCATTCCCATACCGATGAAGAT
Source organism: Agathobaculum sp. (assembly GCA_963611035.1). Taxonomy (GTDB): domain Bacteria; phylum Bacillota; class Clostridia; order Lachnospirales; family Lachnospiraceae; genus Enterocloster. Next base: position 2,962 of record CAVDQU010000050.1, on the reverse strand, counting down.
AACGCCTATTCCGGCAACGATGCCGCCGATGTGCTGCAGCTTTTTGTTTTTTACAAAAACTACCAGGACAACGCCGATAAATGCGATCAGCGGTGCTAAAGCGCCTACATCTAACGCTATCAGCTGTCCGGTGATAGTGGTACCGATATTTGCACCCATAATGATCCATACAGCCTGGTTCAATGACATAAGACCTGAGTTTACAAAGCCTACCGTCATAACAGTCGTAGCCGAAGATGACTGGATCAGTGCTGTGATGCCTGCGCCTACTAGGATTCCCATAATACGGTTGGTGGTCAGCTTTTCCAGGATCTGCTTCATCTTGTTTCCGGCTGCTGCTTCCAGATTGTTGCTCATCATCTGCATTCCGTACAAGAACAGTGCCAGACCTCCCAGAAGTCCCAAAAGCAATTCAACTCCCATTTTTTACTCCTTTTTCTCAAGAAACAGGCAGATATTTGTATTATCCAGATATTGATAATATCGATTGTCCCTGTTCTTTACATGCGTTTTACTTTGAGTTTACACTTGCTCATTATACGGGATATTTTCTCAATCGTCAATATGGATTGTGGGGCGGTTATGTAAAGTTCAGGTAAATTGTTTGTAAAGTGGCGGAATGTTATCAGTATATTGATAATACAACTTTATTGGGTGCGTATGGTCCACTCACGGTCACGCGCTAACGCGCTCCACTGCCTGCTGACGCAGGCGGACCGTTCATTACGTTTATCACTCATGCCCCCCGCGCTGATGCGCTCCACTGCCTGCTGACGCAGGCGGGCCATTCGTTAATGGCGCAGAAAAAACAAATGGCCGTCCCAAATTGGGACGACCGCTTGTTTTTTCTATGCGCTCATTACATAAGTGATAAATATAATGCCTTGATATCCTCAAAGGTGGGATCCTTTGGATTGCCCGGGCGGCATGCATCGTCCATTGCGGACTGTGCAAGGAAGTCTACATCTTCTTTCTTAACGATCGCCTTTAAGTCAGCCGGGATACCAACATCAGCGGACAGCTTCTTAACAGCGTCTACAGCTGCCTTGCGGTATTCTTCCTGGCTCATGTTTTCTACGCCTTCAACGCCCATTGCAACAGCGATATCTTTGTACTTGGTTCCTGTGCAAGATGCATTGTATTCCATAACAGTTGGAAGCAGGATCGCATTTGCAACACCATGAGGAGTATCATATACAGCACCTAATGCATGTGCCATAGAATGAACGATTCCTAAGCCTACGTTTGAGAAGCCCATTCCTGCGATGTACTGTCCTAAAGCCATTCCTTCACGACCTTCTTTTGTATTCTCACAGGCGCCTCTTAAGTTCTTGGAGATCAGCTCGATTGCTTTTAAGTGGAACATATCTGTCATTTCCCATGCAGCCTTGGTGATGTATCCTTCGATGGCATGTGTTAAAGCATCCATACCGGTAGAAGCGGTCAGTCCCTTTGGCATAGAGGACATCATATCCGGGTCTACAACTGCGATAACTGGGATATCATGTGTATCTACACAAACGAATTTACGTTTCTTCTCTACATCAGTGATAACGTAGTTGATAGTAACTTCTGCTGCTGTTCCTGCTGTGGTTGGAACTGCGATGATCGGGATACATGGCTTCTTGGTAGGAGCTACGCCTTCCAGGCTTCTTACATCTTCAAACTCAGGGTTTGCAATGATGATGCCGATGGCCTTTGCGGTATCCATAGAAGAACCGCCGCCGATAGCGATCAGATAATCAGCACCGGATTTCTTAAATGCAGCTACACCGGTCTGTACGTTTTCGATGGTTGGGTTTGGTTTGATATTGGAATAAACTTCATATGCAAGACCTGCGTTATCCAGTACATCAGTAACTTTCTTTGTTACGCCGAATTTTACCAGATCCGGATCTGAACATACGAAAGCCTTCTTGAAATCTCTTGTTTTTGCTTCGTTAGCGATCTCAGCGATAGCGCCTGCGCCATGATAAGAAGTTTCATTTAATACGATTCTGTTTGCCATGATACATTCTCCTTTTTTGTGTTTCCCTTGGTTTCGTTAATATTATAACAACGCTTTTTCAAAAATAAAAGTGACAAACATGCCCATCTGTCACTTTTTGAGAATATTTTTTATTTTACATAGATATTATTTATTAAAACTTTACATAGGATTTGCCCGTCGGCAATTGCATTATCAATATATAGATAATATCGTTTTGTGTTATATATAACAAAGTTTCTGTATTTTTACAACAGTTTCAGTTCATCAAACACAACAGCCAGTCTTGGTGGCATGGCTTCCACCAGTTTCTTTGACATTTTCTCCGGTGAGTCTTTCATTCCCGTAAGCACCCATTTTACTGTCATATAAACGGAACCTCTGCAGTACATTTCCAGAAGGAACTGCAGATCTTCTCCCAATGGCCTGCTGGTCTTTCGTCCGATCAGATCCTGGTAGAATTTTAAGATCAGTTCAAAATCATGTTCTTTTAAGGAGTTGCGGTCATCACTGCGAAACGCCTCCCTGAAAAATACTTTTTCAGAGACAATAAATTCAAATTTCTGTGTCAGGCTCTCTCCTACTGTATGCCCCATACCGATCTGCTCAAAAGACTGAAGCACCAGTTTATCAAAATACCAGTTGATCAGGTCATATTTATCCAGAAAATTCCGGTAAAAGGTCTGTCTGGCAACACCGCAGCCTTCTACAATGTTTTTTACCGTTATTTTATCTACCGGCATCTGCTTCATGCATTCTTTCATGGACGCTGCCAGTTTGTATTTTGTTTTTTCCTGCTTTCCTGCCGGTTCCATGTGTTCCTCCCCATATACAGCCGTCTGTAAACCGGCATATTTTAGCATAAGACCCCCGGCACGCCATTGGCGCATCGAGGGTCTATTTTTCCTTCTAACCCTTATATGTCCTCTCGGAGTCTTTCCTGCACCTGCCTTTGTGGCCGATTTTCCGCCAGTA
>CAVDQU010000049.1:5329-16408 GCA_963611035.1 Agathobaculum sp. | reverse complement strand
AAAGGCGCTGCCGTTAATGAGCTGATCACCTGGGTGAAAAACTGGGGACTGGCTTATGGTGTGGGACTGGTGCTTTATCTTCTTATTACATGGAAGATCTATTCCAGACGGTATGATCATGCATCCAGAAGCCAGACCATGTATACAGCAAGGCTTAAACATCTGGAACGCAGATTCGGTAAGGACCACGGAAAAGAAAACAGAGGAGGAGCCGCTTTATGACAGGTCTTTTACTGTGGAAAGAGCACCTGAAAGAATTGTATAATAAATACAGCTACGGAATACGCTTTATTGTCCGTCTGCTGTTTATCCTGTGCACTGTTTTAAGTATGAATGCCAATGTTGGCTATATGGCAAAATTAAAAAATCCGGTAGTGGTAGTTCTGATCTGCGTGTTCGGAGCACTGCTTCCAGACAGCGCCAGTGTATTTTTAATGGGCTGCGTGATGGTAGCGCACGTGTATGCAGTATCCATGGAAATGGCACTGATCACATTGATGATGATCCTGATAGTAGCAGTGCTGTACTACGGCTTTAAGCCGGGAGACAGCTGGCTTATGGTGCTTACACCTCTGGCTTTCTTATTTAAAGTGCCCTATGCAGTGGCATTTTTAGTAGGGCTGGGAGGCAGCCTGGTATCTGTGATACCGGTAAGCTGCGGTGTTTTCCTCTATTATCTTCTTATGTACATACGTCAGAATGCAGGCGTCCTTACAGGCGAGGGAAATGTGGATATCGTTCAGCGTTACAGCCAGATCATCCGTTCTGTATGCTTTAACCAGACGATGATGGTGATGATCGCTGCCTGTGCAGTAGGTATTATCGTAGTATATCTGATCCGCAGGCTTTCTGTGGACTATGCATGGATCATAGCCATTGTAGCCGGGACAGTAGCGCAGTTGCTGGTTATTTTTGTAGGCGACTTTGTATTTGGAGTGTCTGTAGCTGCGGGAACACTGATCTTTGGCCTGCTTGTTTCAGTAGTGATGGCTATGATCTACAATTTCTTTTTCTTCTCTGTGGATTATACCCGTACAGAATATGTGCAGTTTGAAGATGATGATTATTATTACTACGTAAAAGCAGTTCCTAAGATGACTGTGAGCAGTACAGATGTAAAGGTACAGCGTATCAGCGGGAGAAAACGCAGTACAAAAGTGAAAGAAAACAAATAAGAAAATAAGCAAGTATATTTTAAGCATAAAAGTATGATCAAAGGAGGATGATATCAGGTGGAAATCTTAACAGAACTTATGATGAAAGCCTCATCCTGGCTGACATTGCTGCCACGGATCTCCCTCCGGAATATTTTTGAGATCGCGATCATCTCATTTCTGGTATATGAGATCCTTTTCTGGATAAAAAATACAAGGGCCTGGACACTGCTAAAAGGACTTCTGACCATAATGGTATTTGCCATTGTGGCTGTTCTTCTGCGTCTGGATACCATTGTCTGGATCCTTAAAAATATTACAGCTATCGCAGTAACTGCATTTCTGGTCGTTTTCCAGCCAGAGCTTAGAAAAGCACTGGAACAGTTAGGAAGCCAGAACCTGTTATCCGGTATTTTGGCCCAGGATGACGGTAAAAGCAGCCAGGAATTTAATGACCGCACGGTCAACGAACTGGTACGTGCCACTTTTGAAATGGCAAAAGTGAAAACAGGTGCCTTAATGGTCATTGAAAGAGGAACTTCTTTAAAGGAGATCGAAAGGACCGGTATTGAGATCAGCGGTCTGGTTACAAGCCAGCTTCTTATTAATATTTTTGAACACAACACACCGCTTCATGATGGTGCAGTAGTGATCCGGGGAAACCGGGTGGCAGCTGCTACCTGTTATCTGCCTCTTTCTGACAATATGTCCATCAACAAGGCGCTGGGAACCAGACACCGCGCAGCAGTGGGAGTCAGTGAGACAACAGACAGCCTTACCATTGTTGTTTCAGAGGAAACAGGACGGGTATCTGTTGCAGAAGGAGGAATGCTTCGCAGTGTTCCTACCGCGGAAGCACTTCGGAATATTCTTTCCGGATTGATGAAAGAAGAGCCGGTTTCTTCCAACCGGTTTAAGATATGGAAGGGAAGGCTGATCAATGGGAAAAAAGCTGACAAATAATTTAAAACTGAAGATTCTTTCCGTTTTCCTTGCCTTTTTCGTATGGCTGGCAGTGACCAACATTTCTAATCCAGATGTGACTGCCACCAAAGAAGTGCCTTTAGAGGTGCTGAACGAAGATGTACTTTCCACAAACGGAAAGACCTATGAACTCATCGACAACCGCAGTACAGTAACTGTGGCTTATAAAGTACGTACACTGGATGCAGGAAGTATTTCTGCTTCTGATTTCAGGGCTTATATCGATCTGGCAGATATGTACGAGCCTACAGGTGCGGTACCTGTTAAGGTAGATGTAAAAAACAATAAAGTAGATGCCGTAACTGCAAAACCTATGGTTATCCGTGTGACTACAGAGGATATCCAGCAGAAGAAATTTGACCTGACTGCCTATACAGAAGGAAAGACAGAAGCAGGATACAGAGAAGGAACGGTAAATATCGTGCCGTCAAACGTTGTTGTAAGCGGACCAGAATCCCAGGTAGGACGGATCAGCACAGTAGGGATCACCATCCGTCTGGACGGAGCTAATTCTGACCTTTCTGGTACAGCCCAGATCCAGTGCTATGATGCCAACCGAAATAAGATCACTTTGGATGACCGGGTAAGTTTAAGCCGCCTGGAAGCAGATTACACCCTTTCTATTTTAAAAGTAAAGACTTTGGGACTGAATTTTGAAACAGAGGGAAGAGTGGCAGACGGATACCGCTTCACAGGTATTGAAAGCAATGTAAATTCCGTTGATGTAGTAGGACTTAAGTCTGACTTGGCAGAGATCAATGCCATCAACATTCCTAAGTCAGAGTTAAATATGGACGGCGCTTCTGAAGATAAGGAAGTGATCATCGACTTAAATAAATATCTTCCGGAAAATGTGGAACTGGCAGATTCCAACAACAAGATCCGTGTGACTTTAAAGGTAGAACCTTTAGAGACCCGGACCATTGAGTTAAAAACAAGCAAGATCCGTCAGGTAGGCGCTTCCAGCCGTTACAGCTATCAGTATGACAGAGATTCCATCAATTTAAGCATTAAAGGCTTAAAAGAAGATTTAGACCAGCTGACCGATGACTCATTAGAGGCAGAGGTAGATGTAAGCGATATGGGGCCGGGAACTCATCCGGGAACCGTAACCTTTGAGCTGGGGGCAGCTTATGAACTGGTAAGCCAGGACGATCTTCAGATCATCGTCCATGACAGAGAGCCAGGAGAGACGGTACCAGCTACAACACAGGAAGAAACAGAAAGCAGTACGAGAGAGACGACGACTGCTGAAAACAGCAACACGGCATCCAGTCATACGACTGCAGCTGAACAAAGTCATTAAGGGATAATAAGAAAAATGGCAGCAAATGTGCTGCGGAAAATCAGGAGAAATAAAATGGTAAGTGGAACAACTGTGATCAAGAACCCATCCGGTCTTCATTTAAGACCTGCCGGCATCCTCTGCAAAGAGGCTCTGCTTTATAGATCCAAAATATCTTTTAAAGTCCGTAATGTGACAGCAAATGCAAAAAGTGTGCTCAGCGTACTTGGCGCCTGCGTAAAATGCGGAGAAGAGCTGGAATTTACCTGCACTGGCCCTGATGAAGAGGCAGCGCTGGCAGCAATGATCAAGATCGTGGAGGACGGATTAGGGGAGTGAACAAACCGCCTGCGTTAGCAGGCAGTAGAGCACGTAAGTGCGGGTTTGTGAGTATAAAATAAGGAGGCAATACACATGTTTAAGGGAACAAGTGCTTCTGCCGGTATCGGCATTGGCAAAGCTGTGATCGTAGAAGAAGCAGAATTAGTGATCACAAGAAATGAGGTAGCAGACGCAGAGGCTGAGATCCAGCGCTTTAAGGGGGCTCTGGAGAAGACCATTGCAGCTACACAGAAGATGGCAGACGATCTGGCTTCCCGCGTGGGAGAGAAGGAAGCAGAGATCATGCAGGGACATATGATGCTGTTATCTGATCCCATGCTTACAGGGGAGATCGAAAACAGCGTAAAAAATGATAAGGTAAACAGCGAGTTTGCTATTGAGAATGTATGCAATATGTATGCAGACATGTTCGCATCTATGGGAGATGAGCTGATGCAGCAGCGCGCTACGGATATGAGAGATATCAAGGTGCGTATGCAGCGTACATTAATGGGACTGGAGTCAGTAGATGTATCTTTACTGCCAAAGGGAAGCATACTGGTAGCAAAGGATCTGACACCATCTATGACAGCAGGTATTAACCCTGAAAATGTTTCCGGTATTGTAACAGAACTGGGTGGAAAAACCTCACACAGTGCTATTTTAGCAAGAGCATTGGAGATCCCGGCCGTAGTTGCAGTAAATGGCCTGATGGATGCAGTAAAGGACGGAGACAGTGTAGTCCTTGACGGAAGCACCGGAGAAGTATTTGTAAATCCGGAAGCTTCTGTAGAAAAAGAATACGAAGAAAAGAGGACCCAGTTCTTAAAAGACAAGAAAGAACTGGAAAAATACATTGGACAGCCTTCTGTTACAAAAGACGGCGTACAGGTAGAGATCGTTGCCAACATTGGTAAACCGGAAGATGTGGACAAGGTGCTGCAGTATGATGGAGAAGGCGTTGGCCTGTTCCGCACCGAGTTCTTATTTATGGACCGTACAGCTATGCCTACAGAAGAAGAACAGTTTGAGGCTTACAAGAAAGTAGCCATTGCATTAAAGGGCAAGCCGGTGATCATCCGTACACTGGATATCGGCGGTGATAAAGAGATCCCATATATGGGACTGGAAAAGGATGAAAACCCATTCCTGGGTTATCGTGCCATCCGTCTGTGTCTGGACAGAAAAGAGGATATTTACAAGCCACAGTTGCGTGCCCTTTTAAGAGCCAGCGCATATGGTAATATCCGTATTATGATCCCTCTTGTAACCTGTATTGATGAGTTAAGAGAGGCAAAGGCTCTGATCGAAGAGATCAAGGCAGAGCTGGATGAAAAGAACATTGCGTACAAGAAAGACATTCAGGTAGGTATCATGGTGGAGACAGCTGCTGCTTCCCTGATCGCAGATATTTTTGCAAAAGAGGCAGATTTCTTCAGCATTGGTACCAATGATCTGACCCAGTATACCATGTCTGTGGACAGAGGAAACAAGAAGGTATCCTATCTGTACTCTACCTTCAACCCGGCAGTACTCAGAAGCATCCGCCACATCATCCAGTGTGGACGGGAAGCCGGTATTATGGTAGGTATGTGTGGCGAGGCAGCCAGTGATCCGATGATGATTCCGCTGCTGCTTGCCTTTGGTTTAAATGAATTCAGTATGAGCGCATCCGCCATCCTGCGTGCAAGAAAGATGGTAACAGAATACAGTGTAGAAGAACTTCAGGCAGTGGCTGACAAGGCTATGAGCTTTGCAACCGCTGCAGAAGTAGAAGACTACATGAGAAAGTTTGTGGAGAAGATTACAGGTTAATGGCAGTTTATCTTATTTGTTATGGAATCAGTTTTATTCTGGCCTGGCAGCACTTATATGTGCTGTCTGGCCTTGTTTTAGTTGGAGCAGCTATATGGCTGTATATCAGAGATTATATCCGGACAGGAAACCTGATCCACCTGCGTGGTCTGTTCTGTCTGTTTTTTGTAGGAGGACAGGGAATTTCCTGTTTTAAGCTTTCCTATCTGCAGACAGACTGGCTTCTGATCACATGGATCAGCTTTTTTGTGGCAGTTATGACCTTCTGGTGGGTATTTGAAGTGCTCACCAGGATGTATGACGGCTGGAGCGCAGCGGATATGGGCTCTGTATACAAATATTACTCCTCTGCGGATTCACCTTTACAGGCAAAACGCATTCTGATCTCCATGGCAGTGATCACTCTGGTTTCCATACTGGCCTTTGCTTTTGAAGCATGGAGGCTGGGCTTTGTGCCTATGTTTTCCTATGGTGTGCCGCATGCCTACTCCTATTTCCATATCAAAGGAATCCATTATTTTACAGTATCCTGCGTACTGGTTCCAAGTCTTTCTGTTGTATACAGCCTGATGATGGCAAGAAGAGGACGGGGCCTGATCCGGTACAAAGGTTTCTGGCTGGCAGTGATCTGTGATATTGTAGCAGTGATGATCCCACTGTTATGTGTATCCCGTTTCCAGCTGATCCTGGCAGTGGGAATGGCAGTTTTTACCTACATCTCTATGACCGGAAGCTTCAGTTTGGTCTACGTGGGCGTGCTTTTTGTGGCGCTGATCCCGGCTTATGTGGCTCTTACAGTGCTTCGCAGCCACAGCATCGAGTACTTAAATGGCATTTTTGAGATGAAGAACAGCTATATGCCCATCTTCATCACCCAGCCATATATGTATATTGCCAATAACTATGACAACTTTAACTGTATGGCAGCAGAATTAAAGCATTTTTCCTTTGGACTTAAGGGACTGTTCCCATTATGGGCGCTGACCGGACTTAAATTCATCTTCCCGTCACTGGCAGATTTTCCACTGTTTGTGACAAAAGAGGAATTGACCACAGTAACGCTGTTTTACGATGCTTTTTATGATTTTGGCGTTGTGGGAATGGTATTTTTCGGCGGCCTTTTAGGTGGTGTCTGCTATCTGTTAGGACGTTTCAGAAGAAAGCTTACCTGCCCCGCCGGCCATGTGATCTACGCCCAGATCGCCATGTATATGATGTTGTCCTTTTTTACAACATGGTTTTCCAATCCAACGACCTGGTTTTATCTGATCGTGTCTGGGATCGTGTATGCGTATGTGAATTCCTAATAAACAAATATGAAATACCTTGTTGGAAAGTTTTGACAAGTTTTTTTTTACTTTATAGGAAAGACCGCCTACGGCGCTCTTTTGAATTAAAAATGCCCGTCGGTAGGCGGGCAACACAAATAGACGATCTAGGGATCAAAAAAGATAAAAACCTTCCTCACCAAATTCTTCATCAAGATCGTTGTCATTTAGAAAATAATCCATATCTAGCAGGTCTTCCTCGCTCATATGGCGAATGTCCGTGGAAGTTAGTCCTTCTGGAGGATTATCCATGTATTTTTTACGCAGCGTCTCAACATCTGTTTTCATTGCAATGCCCTCCTATGAGGGAATTACACCATAAAAACAGAGAAAGTTATGCAGAAGAACGCTGATGGTTAAAATAAAGTTCCCAAAACTCCATTTTATGTTTGCAGATGGGACATTCCAGCGGATCATAACCAAAAGAAGAAAGGATAGCATTCCGCCATTGATTAAAACTGCGCAGGATGGGATGTTTTTGTTTGGAAATGACTTTATGGAGTTGTTGATCTGTTTTGCGGTGGCGGGAATAAAGGCCGCCATAGCGGATCATTTTAAAATGTTTCTCAGGGATATGCCGGATCAACCGTTTGATGAAATCTATAACCGGAATCGTTTTCTGTATATATTTATTATCTTCATGTCGATTGTAATGGAAGGTAACCATAGCACCATCATATTTGTCAATCCTGGAAGTGGCGATCACAGGACGCCCCAGATAACGCCCGATATATTTGATGGCAGTTTCAGGAACACAAGAGGAAGGTTTGGCATAAACGTAAAATCCGTTCTTATGAGAAGAATAACAGAGGGATTTGATCTGTTTGAAAAGGATCGCCCAGCAGTTGTTGCATCGCATTAAGGAGAACGGTACGGAAGGAAGAGCGTAAAAAAGAGTAATTGAAGTGATGGACATTTCGCCAAAGGCCGTCATCACTGAGTCCGCCTTCAGAAATAAGGCAGTGGATATGGGGGTTCCATTTCAGATCCCGTCCGAAGGTATGTAAGACCATGATAAAGCCGGGTGTAAAATTTTTTGATTTGTTAATTTCAAAAAACATACGGGAAATGACACTGGCAACAGAATAGAACAGGCAATCCAAAAGGGAGCGGTCTTTTAGAAAAAAAATCCCTGAGATTATCATCGATGGTAAAGACACAATGGCGATGTTTAACATTGATGAGTTTAAAAGCCATAGAAGTGGTGCGTTCCATGCTGTATTTGTTTCCACAAGAAGGTCAAAACCGACTGTGACAGTGAAAAGGGACATATTTAAAGTTGCCACAATGTGGGCAATGATACATGGCACCGCCAAAGGAAGATCCCCACAATGGATCATCTTTTCGATATTTTCCCGATATTTTCCATTTCGGTGTCTCTGGGATGGAGGGTATATTTTATTTCTTCATAATGGTCTGTAAAAATTTTCTGTAAGATATTCATAAGACTATTATGAGATATATTTTAGAAAAAAGAAACCCCTAACCCCTCAAGATTGAGGGGCTGGGGAGTTGAAGTGTCGAAGACACTTTTTTATAAAATCTGAGAATGGTTTCAATAAAGTTCTGACATGTTCAAAAAAGTTTGACATGAGTAAAAAAATAGAATATTATTTATCTATAAAACAATAAATTACAAGAGGTTACACGCGTAAATGAAAACAAATAGAACAGATGCAGAAGATTATGAATATATGAAATATATTATGACCTCTATTATAGATATGGGCGAGATCCTCCTGACGCATGGAGCGGAAGTAAGCCGGATTGAGGATACCGTTGGACGGCTGTGTAAGGCATATGGTTTTGTGCGTTCTGATGTGTTTACTATTACATCCAGTGTGATCGTTACCTCTATTCTTCCAGATGGCAGAACGATCACGCAGACTAGGCGTATTCGGGAAAGGGATACGGATCTTGGCCGGGTGGAAAAGGTGAATGCGCTTTCGCGAAAGATCTGTGAAAATCCTATGGGGCTGGAGAAGCTGCAGAAAGAGATAAGGGCAATCCAGGAGGAAAAGAAAGCATCTCCATATTTGCAGTTGATCATGTATATGATGATTTCTGCATCACTTTCTGTTTTTTTTGGAGGAACGGCGAAGGATGGTCTGGCGGCATCCCTTTCCGGGGTGGTGTTGTTTGCGACTTTGTATGGAAGTGCAACCCTTAAGATGAACAGTTTGATCCAGACTATGTTTTGCAGTGCGGTTACATCTATATCTGTTATGCTTTTGGTAGGAATAGGGATAGGTGTACATCCGGATAAGATCATGATCGGAAATATCATGCTTGTGATTCCAGGTATACAATTGACGAATTCTCTTCGCGATATGATCAGTGGAGATATGATCAGTGGCCTATTAAATTTGAGTGAGGCATTGATGAAAGCGATCTCAGTGGCAATGGGATTTGCATTGGGAGTGCTTTTTGGAGGTGGAATATGGCATTTTATGTGATCCAGACGATCATGGGACTTTTGGGATCAGTCGGCTTTGCAGTATTATTTGGAATTTATGACAGGAAGCTTTTGAGGATTGCAGCAGGCAGCGCTGCAGGGTGGGCAGTTTATCTGGTATGTGCTGCCAGAGGCTGTAGTTTGTTTATGGCTTTGTTTGTGTCAAGCCTTTTTATTACAGCACTTAGTGAGATCCTAGCGCGTTTTTTGAAGACTCCGGTAATTTTATTGTTAGTGCCGATCCTCATTCCTGAAATTCCGGGTGCCGATCTGTATTACACCATGTATTATCTGGTACAGGGATTATATACAGAATTTGGAGGTTCGCTGAATAAGGTGATGACAGAAGCAGGAGCCATTGCATTGGGAATCATATTGGCATCGCATATGGCACGATTTTTAAGAAATATCCATATTCATATGCGGGAGCGGTTGGAAGGGAAAAAAATTAACAAAAAATAGGGAAAGTGTATACAGTTAAATTATGCTACAAAATAACACGATAAAGGAGAAGGAGGCGGAAAAGTGGGGAAAAAAGTAACGAGAAATGATGTTGCAAAGCTGGCAGGTGTTTCTCCGGCGGTAGTATCTTATGTGATCAATCAAACTAAGACAGTCAGTGAGGAAAAAACGCTTGCTGTAAAGCGGGCTATAGAAGAGTTGAATTATACGCCAAATCTGTATGCGAGGAGTCTGAAAACCAATCAATCCATGCAGATCGCATTTGTGTGCGATAACCTGCGAAATGACTGGTTAGAGATTGCTGAAAAGAAGTTTATGGACAGGGGATATTTAGTGTCTCACTGTTATAGCCGTGATAGTGATGATTTTATCAGAATGCTGATAGAAGGAAGATTTGATGGTGTGTTTATGCTGTCTAACCGGTATACGGCAAGTCAGCTTAATGTGATCGCTAGTGCAGGGATTCCCATTGTTCTGTATAAAACCAGGGATTACAGTTTTCTGGAACCGAATATTGTAACAGTTGCACCAGACATTTATGCTGGGGTCACAAAGGCAATCAGTTATCTGATCCTTAGAGGCCATAAAAGGATCATTCTTGCGCCGCCTCTTCGATATAACATGAATTTGAAAAAGGGCTATCGTGAAAAGGCCTACAAGGAAGCTTTAGAAGCAAATGGGATCGCTTATGATGAAAATCTGATCTGTAAAAATACAGATTCATTGGAGTCTACCTGTTCCACCATATTTGATCTTTTATTTTCAGGAAAAACGTCACAGCGGCCTACTGCGATCATAGCAGGAGATGATTATCTGGCTGGTCACATAATACAGTATTTGAGACGTCTAGGCCTGAATGTACCAGATGATATGGCTGTGATCGGTATGGATAATACATATCTTGCAGGAATGCTCTCACCACAATTGACAACTGTGGATTTTTCAAAAGAGGAGTTTTCTGAACAGCTGGTGAATACCATGCTTAAACTTATGAAGGGAGAACGGCCAGAAGATAGGTTTATTGATGTATCATTAGCTGTAAGGGAGAGCACATAAAAAGAATAGGAATTGTGGATCATCAAAAAGTGCGCACGAAAGTGTGCATTTTTTGAAAAAGGTATTTACACGAGTAAAAAATATGCTATTATAAGGCCATAAGAAAGAAAAAACAAACAAAAATAAAAGAAAAAGAGGGGGTATATTTATAAAATCGCTTAAAAATAAATAGAAATAGCAAAAAAATATTTTTTTAAACAGCATTTACACGTGTAAACA
>CAVDQU010000049.1:4326-5319 GCA_963611035.1 Agathobaculum sp. | reverse complement strand
GTATGGCACTGTGGGATGCAGCAGAGGAGTTCCCTAACAAAACGATGGTTATGATGGAACCGAGAAAGATGCACGGAGAAGAGCCTACGGATCTGGTAGCAGCAGCAATGTTAAAAGCGGATGTAATATTTCGTGCCACCAAGTTTTCACTGTCCCACAGTCATGCCAGAAGAGACGCGTGTGCTGCAGGTGCCAGAGATTTAAACTGCTGTGACTATAGTCTTGAGATGTTAGAAAAAGGTGGTCTGTATACCGATTTCGAGGCAGACAGAAAATATGTTGACCAGCTGTTAAAAAGCATGAAGGATGGCGATCAGGTCCATATCACCAGTGAAGCTGGTACAGACTATTACGCAAGCATTAAGGGACACAAACTGTTTCCACAGTACGGAATGGTAAGAAATCCAGGTGAAACCTGCTCGCCGCCAGATATTGAAATGGCTTCTGGTGCTATTCCAGGAACTGCACATGGCAAGATCGTCGTAGATGGAAGTATTACCCACCCGGCTATGGGCGTTTTAAAGGAACCAATCACTATTTATGTAGAAAACAGTTTTGTAACCAAGATCGAGGGCGGTGAAGAGGCTAAACGCTTTGCAGCTGAACTGGCTAAAGTTTATGATCCAAGAATGTACCGTGTAGGCGAGATCGGTATTGGATTAAATCCAGATGCATCTCTGTGCGGAAGAATGTTGGAAGATGAAGGCTGCAGCGGATATGTACATGTTGCACTTGGAAACAATGAGACAGACAACCAGGATTTCATTTTACATATTGATATGATGTTTAAAGACCCAACCATTGAACTGGACGGAAAAGTGATCTTTGATCATGGTCAGGTAGTATTTGATTAAAAATTTTAAAGTCAATGCAGCGGAAACAAAAACAGGTCCGTAAGATCAAAATTTTCTAAAAAAGTGAGGAAATAGAAATGAACGATATCATCAAGAATGGCCAGCTGATGCCAGCTGAATTAACGGCACAGATCCGTGA
>CAVDQU010000049.1:0-4316 GCA_963611035.1 Agathobaculum sp. | reverse complement strand
AAAAATATCATCACGTTGACATTGATCCGTTTACAAATAAAAAGAGGCTGTTTTTTGATAATTCTGGTGGTTCTTTCCGCCTGAAAGCTGCCAGCGATGCTTTTAAAAAAGTAGATGATCTGCCAAACTGTGGTGGCCACGGTGGAGTTGCTTCTGATTATCTGGATTCTTTACGTACGCAGGCTTGTGAAGATATCTCTACTATGTTTAATGCAGAGGGTGGTTGTATCGTAACATCCATGACAGCGTCTATCGTTGTTTTTGATGTTTCTGAAGCAATTATCGCAAATGTTCCGGGAACTAACGTAGTTACTACTGCATTGGAGCATCCTTCAGCATTTGATGGCTGCCAAATTCCGGCTGAAAAGTACGGAAAGGAATTGAGAGTGGCTCAGACCGATCCAAGAACTGGTATTGTTCGCCCAGAGGATGTAGTGAAACTGGTCGATAAAGATACGTGCCTATTAAGTGTGATCATGACTTCCAATATTACTGGCGGTATTCTGGACATTGAAACCATCGCACGGGAAGCAAGAAAGATCAAACCAGATCTGTATATTATCTGTGATTCAGTACAGCACACACCTCACGGTTTGACAGATATGAAGGCATGGGGACTTGACTGTGTAAACTTTGCCCCATATAAATTCGGCGGTGCAAGAGGCCTGGGAGTAGGCTGGCTGTCTGAAAGAGTGATGAACCTTCCACATAGAAAACTGATCCGTGAAAAACAGAGCAACTGGGAAATGGGTGGTTGCGCACCAGGAATGTATGCAATGCTTAGTGCAATCTTTGATTATGTATGCTGGATCGGCAAGCAGTTTAATGATACTGAGAACAGAAGAGACCTGTATGTAGAAGGTATGAACAGGATCATGCTTCATGAGCGCGCACTGCTGTATCGTCTGCTCCATGGTTCTGATGAGGTAAAGGGTCTTCTGGATATCGAAGGTGTAAAAGTAGCAGTTGATATGGATGACCTTACAGAGAGAGATCTGATCGTGCCGATCGTATTTGATAAGATGACCTGTGAGCAGGCTTCCAGAGCATACGAGGCAAAGGGTGTGATCGTACATGAACGTACAGATGCAAGTCTGTACTCTGCACGTCAGGTAAATTCTATCAACCAGCATGGCATTGTAAGAATTTCACCACTTCATTGTCATACTTATGCAGACATTGATGAATTCTTAAAGATTACTGCAGAGATTGCAAAATAAATAGATGACCGCATTGCTGCATGATGGATCATGGGCAATGCGGTAAATAATAACAACTGCATGCAGCAGATAATGCAGTTTGGGCTGCTGAGATATGTTTGGAAATCAGCCAGAAGGAAAATAGGGTTTTCAGACATATCTAAGAGGTCTTTCGGGACTATTACTTCGACTCTGAATGTGTTCCCGGTTTTACCGGGTGCATGTTCAGAATCAAAGTGGTCAGGAAGAGCTCTGACAGCCCAAGCGGAACTACGTGCAGGAAAATGGGGCAAGATGAAAGGAGAAGAGAAATGAAAAAAGCAGCAACGTGGGGAATTGCACTTTTAATGGCAGGAGTACTGGCAGGATGTGGGGCATCCGAATCTTCAACTTCGACAACAACAGCTCAGCAGACGACTGTATCAGAAGGGGCGATAGCGTCAACATCAGGAGAAACCTTTACACTTGGTCTGGTTTGTCCTTTGTCCGGTTCTTCAGCTGTATCCGGACAGATCTTAAAAAATGCAACTGAAATGGCAGTGAAGGAAATTAACGAAGCTGGTGGCATCAACGGGGAGATCCAGATTGCACTTGCAGAAGTAGATGATGAAGGTGTTCCGGCAACTTCTGTTACAGCTATGCAGAAACTGGTAGAACAGGATAAGGTAAATGCAGTAATTGGTGCGCAGGCGTCTTCTTGTACACTGGCAAATATGGAAATTACCAAGGCAGCTAAGATTCCTCAGATCACACCTGCATCCTCTAATGTGGCAGTAACCCAGAGCGGCAATGCTTATATTTATCAGATGACAGCCACAGATGAACTTCACATGCGCAATATCATGAAGTACATGGCAGAGGAAAAAGGAGCAAAATCTTTTGCAATCCTGTATGAGTCCTCTGATTTTGGTACAGGTGGCTACAAGATTGCTAACAGTGTATGTGGAGACTATGGTCTGACTATGGCAGACAATGAGGTTTACAATGCGGGGGATACAGATTTCTCTGTAGTTCTTGGAAAAATGCAGAAAGCAGATCCGGATTTCTTTATTTTCTGGGGCTATCACACAGAGGTTGCCATGATCTGTAAACAGATGCAGCAGTATGGTATCAGCTATCCTGTTATTGGTCAGGGATATAATTCTCCAGAATTGACCAATTTAGGTGGAGCTGCAGTTGAGGGTATTATGATCGATACTGCTTTTGATGCAGCAAATCCAGATGAGAAAGTACAGGAATTTGATAAAAAGTATACAGAACTTTATGGTGAAGGATATGATCAGAATGCACCACAGTCTTATGATGCAGTGTACGTGATCAAGGATGCAGTGGAGCGTTGCATCGCAGACGGCAAAGATTACAAAGATGGTGAGGTCCTGAATGAATATGTGGGTTCTACAAGTTGGGATGGAGTAACAGGCGTTACCACTTTTGATGAGAACGGTCGCATGGAAAAGGAACTGCTGATCATTACAATTGAAAATGGGGAACACAAGATCATAAAGAACTGATGGACAGGAGGTTACATAAATGCTTTTTCAGCAGATATTAAATGGTCTGACGAACGGTAGTCTGTATGCATTGATGGCAGTAGGCGTCACGATGGTATATAAATCCCTTGGAATGCTGAATTTCGCACATGGAGACATAATGATGGTCGGTACATTTATTACTCTGACCTTTATTAAAATAGGCATTCCGTTTTATATCGCAATATTGTTAGGTATTTCCTGCGCAGCAGTTCTGGGTTTTCTGCTGGAACGGATCATCCTGCGCAAGGTTAAATTTTCATCTTTTGTTAATCTGCTGATTGCGACAGTGGGTGTATCCTATGTGCTGCGCAATACAGGTATGGTAATCTGGGGCACCAGTCCACAACTTTTTCCAAGTATGTTTCCGGAAAAGCTGATCCAGATCGGTAATTTCAATGTTACACCTCAGAGTATCGGTATTATTCTGATCTCTCTGGCGATCATTACTGGTTTACACCTGTTTTTTACACGCGTAAAAGTTGGAAAATGTATGCAGCTTGCAAGCTCTGATCCAGAGGGAGCTGCTATGATGGGTGTAAATGTATCTTATATGCGTTTCCTGACCTTTGGCATCAGTGCTGCGTTGGCAGCAATTGCCGGCAGTATGATCGCACCACTGACTTATGCCAGAGTGGATATGAGCGCTACCATCGGAATGAAGGCTTTTGCAGCAGCCATTCTGGGTGGTATCGGAAATCTGTGGGGAGCACTGCTTGGAGGAGTGATCCTGGGTATAGTAGAAGCTGTTGGGGCAGCTTATATTTCTACAGCCTACAGAGATGCTTTTTCCTTTATTATCCTGTTCATTGTTCTGTTTGTAAAACCTACAGGACTGTTGAATAAGAAAATTGAAAATAAACTGTAAAGGAGTGGGAATTATGGCAAAAACGAAAAATAATCAAATAATAAAAATCCTGCTTCTTGCAGCGATCATTATTCTGATCCCAATTCTGACCCCGAACATGTATATCATGCAGATTGTCAACATGATCTGTATTTATATCATACTCGGTACAGGCATTAACGTACTTACTGGCTTTACAGGCCAGCTTTCCCTGGGACAGGCAGCTTTCTTTGGAATTGGTGCTTATACAGCAGCCCTGATGAATACCAGGATGGGAACACAGTTCTTTCTGTGTTTGATCGGATCTATGTTGATGACAGGTATTTTTGGTGTGATCCTGGCAGTTCCGGCATTGAAGGTAAAAGGTTCTTATCTGGCTCTTTTGACCATGGGCTTTGGTGAGATCGTTCGTATCGTAATGATCAACTGGACTCCGGTTACCAATGGAACAGCGGGAATTTTGGGAATTGAAAGCCCGGTGATCTTTGGATTTGCATTTGATACTCTTAAAAAATATTATTTCCTGGTCATGGTATTTGTTATCCTCTGCCTTCTTTATCAGAACATATTGGTACATACCAGAACCGGTCGTGCATTTATAGCGATTCGGGAAGATAATGAAGCAGCAGAACTGACAGGTATTGACGTCACTACATACAAGATCCGGGCATTTGTACTGAGTGCTGTTTACTGCGGTATTGCAGGCTGTCTGTATGCTATGATGATCAAATATGTAAGTCC
>CAVDQU010000048.1:0-16679 GCA_963611035.1 Agathobaculum sp. | reverse complement strand
CGCTTTCACACAAGTTTCACAACTCCAACGATCTGAAGCCAAAACGCAAAAAAGCCGGGACACGTACATTTACATATCCCGGCCTGCTTTATCAGAGGTTCAAACTTAATTAGTCGTCTAAATCTTCTTCGCTTACCAGCTCATCGTATTCCTGATCATCTAACATTTCGTCAAATGCGTCAGCAACGATCTCGTATTCATCATCATCCATGATGTTGTCCAGAACAGGAGTTCCATCTTCTGTCTCGCTGTAACGGTACAGATAAACTTCTCCTTCTTCGGAATCTGCTCCTTCCATAGGAAGAAGGGCGATATATTCACGGTCTCCTGCAGAGAAGATGTTAAGGACCACGCACTCGATCTCAGAATCATCATCTAATGTCAGGGTAACAGTCATTTCCTCTTCTTCATTTAAGTTCTTCTCGTCTGCCATATTTTATTCCTTTCATATCCAATCGGTTAAGTGTTACAGCTTTTCGCTGTTCATTTACACTTTATCAGACTGCCTGTAAAATTGCAAGCTAATATTCAATCCCTTTTCTGGCCGGGATTCCCCTGTTATAGGGGTGGGCGCACATGACCATTTCTGTAACATAATCTGCAGCTGCCAAAAGAGCCTTTGACGGGTTTCTGCCAGTAAGGATCACCTCTAATTTTTCCGGTTTATTTTCAATCAGTTCCAATAAGCGCTCTTCCCTTATAAAACCAAGGCCACAGGCGCCTACTGCCTCATCTAAAACCAGCATATCTGTGCCCTGATCCAATGCCATTTTCCAGGCTTTTTCCAGTTCTTCCCCGTAGTATTCTTTTGCTTCTTCTTTCTCCTCCTGGCTCATTTTCCAGGAAAATCCAAAGGTTCTGGTGCAAGGAAGGACCGTTATCCCAGGGATCTGTTTTAAAACTTCCACTTCCCCGGAATGGTCATTTTTCAGGAAACGTTTTACCACTATTTTCTTGTCGCTTCCTGCAGCGCGGACAGCCAGGCCGATTGATGCTGTGGTTTTTCCTTTTCCATCACCGCAGTAAACATGGACCAGAACAACACTTCTGCCTGCTGCTTCCTGCTTCTTATGGTCTTCCCTGTTTCGTATTTGGCTGTGCATTTGTTTTTCCATTTGATCTTCCATTTTTTTCCAAATCCCCCTTGTCACCAAGCAGTCCTGTCTCTACTACAAAACGTGACACTGCCTGCCGCTTGTGATACCGTTCTCTTACATAGAAAATATGCAGTCTGTCTTTGGCTCTGGTCATAGCTACATAGAACATACGCCGTTCTTCTTCCATATCCGGCTCTAAAACTGCCTTATGATGGGGCGTTATACCCTCATTTGCATCCAGGATATACACCACCTTAAATTCCAGGCCTTTGCAGCTGTGCATGGTCATCAGGCTGACCCCTTCTTTTTCCGCTTCCCTCAGGGCTGACTGCTCCTTTAACTGCTCTTTGTACTCGTCCATATGGTTAAACCATGCCTCATATGTCTTAAAGGGAACTGCACTCTCCTGAAGGGCATCCAAGACCTCAAAAAGATCCTCCGGCTTTAACCTGCGTTCGTTGGCATACTCTCTCAGGTAATCATCATATCCAATAGCCTTGCGGATATAGTTCACAGCGCCTGCAGGAGCCATATCCTGCAGCATTTCCAGGTCATACACCAACTGATCAATGCGGTCTAACATCCAGTTTTTGTCCTGATAGAAGGAGCGCAGCTGTTCCCAGCGGATCACCTTGGTATCTAAGGCATCACGACTGATATATCTGGCAGGCCGGTTAATGATCTGGAGTATGTTGGAACGACTCAGATCTCCCAGTGCTGCATAAATATAGCAGAAAACATTTCTGGAGATCCAGTGTTCATAAAGGTTTGGCACTGTATCCCGCATATGGAAAGGGATATTGTACTCCATCATACGCTCAATAAGAAGTCTTGGTCCCTGATTGGTACGGTATAAAACTGCCATTTCTTCATAAGGGACCCCCATCTGGTGATAATCCCTCAGTTCTTCTGTAATAGCCCTGGTCTCATTCAGCGGATCCGGCCACTCTTTTACAAATACAGGACAGCCTTTTCCCCGGTTTCCGTGGATCTCTTTCTGAAAACGTGTTTTATTATTAGCGATCAGCCTTCCTGCACTCTGGATCACCGGATCCACACAGCGGTAATTTACATCCAGCAAGATTCGCTCTGCCTCCGGATAATCTTTTTCAAAGCCCAGCATCAGCTCCGGTCTTGCGCCCCGGAAACGGTAAATAGACTGGTCATCATCTCCTACAATGAACAAGTTATTTTCCGGCAGTGCCAGCATTTTTACGATCTCATACTGGATCTGGTTGATATCCTGGAACTCATCAATGAGTATGTACTTATACTTTCTCTGCCATGCCTGTAAAATATCCTTACGTTCTTTAAAAAGCTCGTAGCACATGGCAAGCATGTCGTCAAAATCCAGAAGTCCCTGTTTGCGAAGGCGCTTTTCATAACCTTCATACAGATCTTTAAAGACAGTCTGGGAACAGCTTTTAGCATAATAATTATCCAGGGACATTAATTCCCCTTTTATCAGGCTGATCTCTGACAATACAGAAGCGATAAACTCCCCTTCGTCCTCGATCTCCAGGTCTGTCTGGTCTAACTGCTCCCTGATAAACTGGATGCGCTGTTCTTCTTTTACGATATTGGACGCCTGATACCGGTATGCCAGTTTTAATATCATAAAAAAGACAGAATGGAAGGTCCCAAAAGAGACTCTGCTGCATCCTGTCCCGGTTATCCGCTCATATCGTTCTTTCATTTCACGGGCTGCCGCCCTGGTAAAAGTGATCACCAGGATATTTCCAGGCTCTACGCCCACTTTTTCCGTTAAATAACGGACCCGGTTGGTAATGACCGTAGTCTTACCTGAGCCGGGTCCTGCAAGTACAAGAGCCGGTCCATCTGTGTGACGGATCGCCCTTTTCTGTGCTTCATTAAAAGCCATGTATTAAGCCTCCAGCATTTCAATGCCTTTGCGGATACGTTTTAATGATTCTTCTTTTCCAAGAACTTCCATGATCTCAGTTGCTCCTGCAGGAGTCATCTGCTTACCGGAAACAGCGGTACGTACCGGCCACATAACAAATCCGGTCTTGACCCCAGTTTCGCTTACATAAGCGGAAAGTGCTGCAAACAGAGCGTCATTGCTGAAATCTTCCTGTGCTTCCAGGATCGGAAGTACATCTTTTAATACCTTAAGGGAAGTCTCTGCATTGGTCTTCATCTTCTTGTGGGTATACATAGCAATGTCATACTCAGGAAGCTCCTCAAAGAAATCGATGTGATCCTTGATCTCCGGGAATACTTCGATTCTGGTCTTGACCATGTTTGCGATCTTCTTAAGGTCTAAGTCTTTCTTGATCACTTCTTTTAAGTATGGCTCAGCCAGCTTGTAGAAACGGTCAAAGTCCATTGCCTTGATATATTCACCGTTCATCCAGCGAAGCTTTGTCATATCAAATACAGACGGAGACTTGTTCATACGGTGGTAGTCAAATTCTTTTACCATCTCTTCCAGGGAGAAGATCTCGTTGTTGCCTTCTGGAGACCAGCCAAGAAGTGCTACATAGTTTACGATTGCTTCCGGAACAAAGCCCTGCTCTACCAGGTCCTCAAAAGAGGAATGTCCGCAGCGCTTGCTTAACTTGTGATGAGTCTCATCTGTGATCAGCGGGCAGTGTACATAAACCGGTACTTCCCAGCCAAAAGCAGCATAAAGACGGTTGTATTTTGGTGAAGAAGAAAGATACTCATTTCCTCTTACTACATGGGTGATACCCATGAGATGATCGTCTACTACGTTTGCAAAGTTGTAGGTAGGATAACCGTCAGATTTGATCAGTACCATGTCATCCAGCTCAGAGTTGTCTACTGTGATATCACCGTAGATCTCGTCATGGAAGGTAGTGGTTCCTTCAGTTGGATTATTCTGACGGATAACAAATGGCTTTCCTGCAGCCAGATTTGCCTCGATCTCCTCTTTAGGAAGGTGCAGACAGTGCTTATCATAAGTCATGATTTCCTCACCGTTTACAGTCTTTCTTAAAGACTCCAGGCGCTCTGGTGTACAGAAGCAGTAATATGCTTCTCCTTTTTCTACCAGCTGCTTTGCATACTTCATATAGATTCCAGAAGCCTGGCGCTCGCTCTGGACATAAGGACCGCAGCCGCCGTCCTTGTCTGGTCCCTCATCGTGGACCAGACCGGTTTCTTCCAGGGTTCTGTAAATGATATCTACAGCACCTTCTACATAACGTTCCTGGTCAGTATCTTCAATTCTTAAAAGGAAGTCGCCTTCCTCATGTTTTGCGATCAGGTACGCATACAGCGCTGTTCTTAAATTTCCGACGTGCATTCTTCCTGTAGGGCTTGGCGCATATCTTGTTCTTATCTTCATTTTTTCACCCTCTGATTTCTAAATAATACATTTAATTTTGTTTTTTCTGACACTAGTGTACTGACACATTCATATTTCGACTAATTGACTTGTCTATTTTCCCATTGAACTGCGTTGACTTCAATCGACGATGCCACCGCATCGCCTCTTTCAGTCGCCTTGTCAATGAAAAAATATTCAGCGTCATTAGTCTGAAAATGAATGTGCCAGTGCACTAGCCGCAATTCTATTTCATTACTGCTATTCTTTATCTTCCTTCTTCTCTGCCAGATCGCTTGGTCTCATGGTCAGATTGATCCTTCCCATCTTGTCAACTTCTGCAACCTTAACAGTTACTTCATCGCCGATGTTTACAACATCTTCTACCTTGGCAACGCGCTTGTCAGACAGCTTGGAAATGTGTACCATACCGTCTTTGTTTGGTGCCAGCTGTACAAATGCGCCGAAGTTCATGATACGTACTACCTTACCGGTAAATACCATTCCGGCCTCAATATCAGTAACAATACCGTTGATGATAGCGATCGCACGGTCGATCATAGCTTCATCCGTACCGCAAACATTTACAGTACCTTCATCGCTGATATCGATCTTAACGCCGGTCTCTTCGATGATCTTGTTGATCACTTTGCCCTGCTTACCAACTACATCACCGATCTTCTGAGGATCAATGGTGATCTGCTTGATCTTTGGAGCATACTGGCTTAAGTGCTTTCTAGGCTCGGAGATAACTGGCTTCATGATATTGTCTAAGATGTACATTCTTGCTTCACGGGTTCTTGCAATAGCCTCTTCAATGATCGGGCGGGTCAGACCATGGATCTTAATATCCATCTGGATCGCAGTGATACCCTTTTCAGTACCGCCTACCTTAAAGTCCATATCGCCGAAGAAGTCTTCCAGTCCCTGGATATCAGTCAGAACGATGTAATCATCATCAGTCTCGCCTGTTACCAGACCACAGGAGATACCTGCTACCATACGCTTGATCGGTACGCCTGCTGCCATTAAGGACAGAGTAGATGCGCAGATACTTGCCTGAGAAGTAGAACCATTGGATTCCATTGTCTCAGATACGGTACGGATGGCATATGGGAACTCTTCTTCACTTGGAAGTACAGGAACTAATGCACGCTCAGCCAGTGCACCATGTCCGATCTCACGACGGCCCGGTCCTCTGCTTGGCTTTGTCTCGCCTACGGAGAAGGACGGGAAGTTGTAATGATGCATATAACGTTTGGTTGTCTCATTTGCGTCTAAGCCATCGATCTTCTGAGCCTCAGATAATGGTGCCAGTGTGCAGGCATTTAAGATCTGGGTCTGTCCACGGGTGAACATACCTGAACCATGTACTCTTGGAAGGATGTCAATCTCTGCTGCCAGAGGACGGATCTGTGTAATAGCACGGCCGTCTGGACGCTTGTGGTCTTTTAAGATCATCTTGCGGACAGTCTTCTTCTCATACTGGTAAATAGCATCGCCTAATAATGGCAGCCACTCTTCATTTTCAGCAAAAGCTTCTTCCAGACGCTCGGTAATAGCTGCAATGTTTGCTTCACGGGTCTGCTTGTCATCGGTAAATACAGCAGTTTCCATCTCTTCAGAAGGAACGATCTCTTTGATAGCTGCAAATAATTCTTCCGGAACTGCACAGCTTTCGTAGGTGTGCTTTTCTTTTCCGCACTCAGCTACGATGGTATCAATAAAGCGGATGATCTCCTGGTTTACTTCGTGAGCCTTGAAAATAGCCTCGATCATCTTCTGCTCAGGAACTTCCTTGGCACCAGCTTCGATCATGATAACTTTCTCTCTGGTAGAAGCTACAGTCAGAGCCATTTCAGATACCTGTCTCTGAGCGGAAGTTGGGTTGATAATGAATTCGCCATCGATCAGACCTACCTGGGTAGTAGCGCATGGTCCGTCAAATGGGATATCAGAAATGCTGGTAGCAATAGCAGAACCAAGCATAGCAGTCAGCTCTGGGCTGCAGTCTGGATCTACAGACATAACTACGTTGTCTAAGGTTACGTCATTGCGGTAATCCTTTGGGAATAAAGGACGCATAGGACGGTCGATAACACGGGAAGTCAGAATAGCGTTTTCAGATGCCTTTCCTTCTCTCTTATTGAAGCCGCCTGGGATCTTTCCTACGGAATAGAATTTCTCTTCATATTCTACACTTAAAGGGAAGAAATCAATGCCTTCTCTTGGCTTTGCAGATGCGGTTGCTGTAGAAAGTACTACAGTATCGCCGTAATGCATAAATGCTGCACCATTTGCCTGAGCTGCTACACGGCCAACTTCTACAGTCAGCTTACGGCCAGCCAGGTCCATACTGAAACTCTTAAACATGGGGTGTCTCCTTTTCTCTTTCTCTCATAATGTAACATTGTAACGTTCTGTAACACATAACTTCTTTACAGGGCAAAAAACGCCGAAACTACTGATCTATCCCAAACGGTCTGTTTGGGACACATCAGCGGTCCCGGAGTGTTCTTTTTACACCTGCCTTCATGCAAATATAGGGTGGAGTAACCTCCACCCTACCATGAACGAAAGTCAGTTGTCCCGTGCCTTTGGCACTCCCACAACTGCCGCCGTTATTCGTAATCCGGGCTATTGCCCTGCTTACTCATACCGGCTTGGTTGCCAAATGGCTATGCGGCCTTGCGTGCAAGCACGCAGTCCACACAGCCGCCTGGCAACACTTTCATAATTACTTTCTGATTCCCAGCTTTTCGATCAGGGCACGATAGCCTTCCAGATCTGTCTTCTTCAGGTAATCAAGAAGTCCTCTTCTGTGTCCAACCATCATCAGAAGTCCTCTTCTGGAGTGATGATCCTTTGGATTCTGCTGAAGATGAGCGGTCAGTTCTGTGATTCTCTCTGTAAGGATAGCGATCTGAACTTCTGGTGAACCGGTATCTCCTGCTTTACGTCCGTACTGTGCGATAATCTCTGCTTTCTTTTCCTTAGAAATCATGGTAATTCCTCCTAAAATAAATTAATTTTCTCACCTTAAACCAGGCTGCCGGCTGGAGTCACCAGGCAACGGGGCTTCGGCGTTTTTTCATACTTGGTTACTGTATCATATTTTAACCGGGTTGTAAAGGGGATTTTCCTCAAAATACCTGAGGGCAAATTCTTTGTCCTTTTCGATCTGTTCTTTTAATTCTTCCAGGGAAGCAAATTTCTGTTCTCCCCGGTCAAACTCCAAAAGCTGGACCTCGATCATTTTCCCGTAAATATCCCCGTTAAAATCAAAGATAAATGTTTCTACACCTACTGGATTGTCCCCATTAATAGTAGGTTTTCTTCCAATATTCGTAACTCCCTTATAATACTTTCCTTCTGCAAGGACTCTGGATACATAGACCCCGAATTTCGGCAGGCGCTTATTTGCCGGGGGGATGATATTTGCTGTAGGAAATCCCAGTTTCGGTCCTCCAATATGGTTACCGTGAACTACAATGCCGTGAATAGCATAAGGTTCTCCCAACAGTTCATTTGCCTTTGCCACATTTCCCAAAGACAACTCTTCCCGGATATAGGTGCTGCTGATATCCCTTCTGTGGTCTTTTTCTTTTTCGATCACATAAAGCTGAAAGCCAAGCTCTTTGCTTAACGTCTTCAGAAGTTCTACATTTCCGGCACCTTTATAACCAAAGCTGCAGTCCGGTCCCACTACCATAGCCTTGGCTTTCATCCGCTTTACCAGGATGTCCTTTACAAATACAGAAGGATCCATTTTCCGAACATCATCTGTAAATGGATATTCCACCAGGTAATCGATCCCCATTTTTTCCATATTGTGTCGGCGTTCTTCACTGGTAGTGATCACAGTGGCTGCCTCTCCTGTTACAAAGGTAAGAGGCGGGGTACTGAAGGTAAAAATGGCGGTTGCACAGCCCAGAGTTTCTTTTACTTCTTCCATTTTATGGAGCAGCTTCTGATGTCCTCTGTGTCTTCCGTCAAATTTTCCAAGAGTCACCACTGTGGGTTCTTCCAGTTCAAAATCCACTGTATCTGCTATATATTTCATCGATTTTCTTCTCCATCCGGCATGAACATTTTCCAGGGCTTCCACCAGTGTTTTTCTTCCTGGTATTCATATACCCCCATAAAGATCCCCTGGCTGTTGTACATGCGGTATCTGTCCCCGCTTTTTCTCTTTTCTAAAGAGGTACTTTTTTCCAAGTCCAGCTGCTGTTTAAAGCAGGGATTGCCATTTTTTAAAGCCTTGTCCCCATCTGCATTTGTGTATACAGGCTGATAGCTTTCTAAGGCTTCTTCCAGAGAACAGATGTGTTCTCCTACTTTTCCTTCATCTCTTAAAACTTCGATCTCGTCCAGCTTCAGGCTGTCTTTTACCTGAAAGCGGTCTACACGGGTACGCAGAAGGGATTCCATGCATCCCCCTACCTCTAACTTGGCTCCAATGTCCTCGCAAAGCGTTCTTATGTAGGTTCCCTTAGAGCAGCTGACCGTCATCCAGACTCTTGGCAGTTCTATTTTTCCAACGGAAATATCCAGGATCTGCACTCTTCTGGCCTTGCGTTCTACTTCTTTTCCTGCTCTGGCAAGGTCGCAAAGTTTCTTTCCATCTACCTTTAAAGCGGAATACATAGGCGGGATCTGGTCATAATCTCCCTTAAAGCCTAAGATCACCTGGCGTACCTGTTCTTCGTCCAGTTCTAATGCCTTTTCGTGATCTTCTGTAAGAACCGTTCCTGTAGTATCCTGGGTGTCTGTGGTCTGTCCTAACAGGAGCACTGCCTCGTAAGTCTTGGACCTGTCTGTAAGCATGTCACAGAGCCTTGTCCCATTTCCCAGGCACACTGGAAGAACACCCTGAGCCGCCGGATCAAGGGTTCCTGTGTGGCCGATCTTTTTCTGTCTTAAAATCCCTCGAAGCCGGGCTACAACATCGTGGGATGTATAGCCCGGCTCTTTATACACATTAATGATTCCGTGATACATTTAAACCTCCCCGGCTGCCGCAGCATCTAACTGCTTGGCAATGTGAAGGGACAGATTATTGATCACATCATGAATACTTCCTGACATGGTGCAGCCTGCTGCACGTACATGGCCGCCGCCGCCAAAATAAGAAGCGACCTGGCTTACATCTACGATTTTCTGGGAACGCAGGCTTACTTTATACTGCTGAGGTCCTGTTTCATACAAGAAAATAGCCACCTCAACACCATCTGTAAGACGCAGCTGGTCGATGATGCCATCAAGATCTTTTCCAGTAACGCCGTAAAAATCCAGGTCGGACTGGCGCAGGGCACTGAAAATGGCCTTTCCATCAAGGAAGGTAATGCTTTCTAACAATGCTCTTCCCATGATCTGGTTCTGCACATAAGTCTTTTTATAGAAGCTGTTGTCAATGATGCTTCCAAAGTCAACGCCCTTTTCCATAAGAAAACCAGCGATCTCCATGGTCCTTGCTGAAGTGCAGGAATACTTAAATACACCGGTATCATGTACCAGACCTGTGTACAGACATTCTGCCACATTTTTATCAACCTTATCTGCATTTAACTGCTCAAAAAGCACCTCGCTGGCAGAGCTTGCATCAGCTGCCACTAAATTGACCTCACAGTAACGGGTGTTGGTTACGTGATGATCGATGCAAAGGCTTTTTTTCGCATGCTTCAGATATACGTTAAAGTCGCCCAGGCGCTCTTCATCGCTGCTGTCAAGACAGATGCAAAGCTCATATTCCTTGTCATCTGTTTCATGGCGGATCTCATCATAGCCCTTTAAATAGGCAAATTTTGAGGAAGCCTCCTCCAGATATACAGCTGCCTGTACATCCGGATAAGAAGCAAGAAGATAATTATACAGACCCAGAGTAGAGCCGAGGCAGTCGCCGTCCGGCCTTACGTGGCCCAAAATCGCTACAGACTTTGTTCCTTCTAACGCCTGTTCAAGAACCGTCATTCCAGTCCCTCCTCCTCATCGTCATGAAGATCTTTTGTCACTTCATCAATCAATTTTGACATGTTTACACCATATTCAATGGACTGATCCAGTATAAATTTGATCTCAGGAGTGTTACGTAAATTGACTCTGTGAGCCAGCTCCCGGCGCACGAAGGAAGCTGCACTGCGCAGTCCTTCAATGGTTGCCTTGCCGGCCTCTTCTTCACCTAACACACTGATATATGCCTTGCAGTATTTTAAGTCCGGAGTTACCTCTACGGCTACAACACTGGTCAGCGGATGGATCCTTGGGTCTTTGATCTCAGAACGGATGATCTGACTCAATTCCCTCTGGACCTCCATATTGATCCTTGTATTTTTAATGCTGTTTTTACGCATTATGATTCCTTTCTTTCAAAAAACAAAACTATTTCCTGTCCTGCAGTCTATCTTGGAACCTCTACCATCATGTATGCTTCAATCTGATCGTCTTCCTGAAGGTCATTAAACTTCTCGAATACAAGACCGCACTCATATCCGGCAGCAACTTCTTTTACATCGTCCTTGAAACGCTTTAAGGAAACTAAAGGTCCGTCATAGATCTGCTCGCCTTCTCTTGTAATACGGCAGCTGCAGCCTCTCTGGAACTTACCATCCAATACATAGGAACCAGCGATGGTGCCAACACCGGAAGCCTTAAACAGCTGACGGATCACCGCATGACCGATCACCTTCTCCTCGAATACAGGATCCAGCATACCCTTCATAGCAGCTTCTACGTCTTCGATTGCCTGGTAAATAACCTTGTACAGACGGACATCTACTTTCTCACGCTCTGCAACGGATTTTGCAGTTGCATCAGGACGTACATTGAAACCGATGATGATCGCATTGGAAGCAGAAGCCAGGGAAACGTCAGATTCGTTGATAGCACCAACGCCGCCGTGGATCACCTTTACAACCACTTCTTCATTAGACAGCTTGGCCAAACTCTGCTTTACTGCCTCTACAGACCCCTGAACGTCTGCCTTGATGATCAAAGGAAGTTCCTTAACATTTCCTGCCTTGATCTGGCTGAACAGATCATCCAGAGACAGTTTTGCCTTTGTATCTTCCAGAAGCTTATTCTTACTCTCAGAAATAAAGGTTTCTGCGAAGCTTCTTGCCTCTTTCTCGTTCTCAGTTGCAACGAATACTTCACCAGCCTGAGGAACATCATTTAAACCTAAGATCTCTACAGGTGTGGATGGACCGGCCTCTTTTACTCTTCGGCCCTTATCATCCATCATAGCACGGATCTTGCCATAGCATGCGCCTGCGGCAATGGTATCGCCAACCTTTAAGGTACCCTTCTGTACCAGTACAGTTGCAACCGGTCCTTTGCCCTTATCCAGCTCAGCCTCAATCACAAGGCCACGGCCCTTACGGTTTGGATTTGCCTTTAATTCAAGTACATCTGCTGTTAAAAGTACCATTTCCAGAAGGTCTGTGATACCTTCTTTTGTATGTGCAGATACAGGAACGAAAATGGTGCTGCCGCCCCAGTCTTCTGGGATCAGCTCATATTCAGCCAGTTCCTGTTTTACCTTGTCAACATTTGCACTTGGCTTATCGATCTTGTTGATAGCAACAATGATCTCTACGCCAGCTGCCTTTGCATGATTAATAGCCTCTACAGTCTGCGGCATAACGCCGTCGTCTGCTGCTACTACCAGGATGGCGATATCGGTAGACTGGGCACCTCTCATACGCATAGCGGTAAATGCCTCATGTCCAGGTGTATCAAGGAAGGTGATCTTTCTGCCGTTGATCTCAATAACAGAAGCACCGATATGCTGTGTGATACCGCCTGCCTCTCTTGCAGTTACATTGGTCTGGCGGATAGCATCCAGAAGGGAAGTTTTACCATGGTCAACGTGACCCATTACGCAGACTACAGGAGGTCTGGAAACCATATCTGCTTCATTTTCATCGTCTTCCTTCAGAAGTTCAGCGATAACGTCTACCTTTTCTTCCTGCTCGCAGAGAACGTCAAATTCCATTGCGATCTCTTCTGCCTGATCATAGTCGATTTCCTGGTTTAAGGTAACCATCTGTCCCTTTAAGAACAGCTTCTTAACGATAACGGATGGCTGCAGCTTCATCTTATCAGCCAGTTCCTTAATGGTTAAGTGCTCTGGAAGAGTAATGGTCTTAACATCCTCAACCTTAGCCTCTTCTTTTTTAGGCTGCGGCATGATGAAAGCTCCCTTTCCAGTCTTTGGTGCTTTCTTCTTGCCATCTTCTTCTCTGTCTCTCTTGTCAAAACGGTCATTCTTACGAGCGTTCTTGTTGGCCTGACGGGTGCTGCTTGGCTTTGTCTGGATCGGAGTATCAAAAGCTGAGGAACGGTTATCTCTGCTGCCAGCGGAACGACGGCTGTCTCTATTACCATTTCTGCTTGTATTATCTCTATCCTTATCTTCTCCGAAACGAGAGCCAAAGCCGCCCTGGTTTCTGTTCTGGAAACCACCCTGCGGTCTGTCTCCGCGGTTCTGGAAACCTCCGCCCTGTGGTCTGTCTCCGCGGTTATTATCTCTCTGATAGCCGCCCTGTGGTCTGTCCCCGCGATTCTGGAATCCGCCCTGTGGTCTGTCTCCGCGGTTATTATCTCTCTGATAGCCGCCATTTCTGCCATCACGGTTCTGATAGCCACCCTGTGGTCTGTCTCCGCGGTTATCTCTCTGATAGCCACCGGTTCTTCCATCACGGTTCTGATAGCCGCCCTGTGGTCTCTCTCCACGGTTATTATCTCTCTGGTAGCCGCCAGTTCTGCCATCACGGTTCTGATAGCCGCCCTGTGGTCTGTCTCCGCGGTTATCTCTCTGGTAGCCGCCGGTTCTTCCATCACGATTCTCTCGGTTCTGATAGCCGCCCTGTGGTCTGTCTCCACGGTTATCTCTCTGATAGCCGTTCTGGCTTCTTCCCTGGAAATCTCCTCTTTCAGCCTGTGCAGGTCTGTTCTCTGCTGGTGCAGCTGTTTCCTGTACCTGTGGCTTAACTTCTGCTGCCTGTACCGGCTTGGTCTCTTCTGCCTTAGCAGGTGCCTGCTGTGGCTTTGGCTGCTGCTTTGGTACCGGGCGCTTGATCTGCTGCTGTGCGTTCTGTGGACGGAATACAGCAGTCAGTTTTTTCTTTGCAGGCTCTGTTTTTCCTGCTTCTGCCTTTGGTGCTCCCTCTTTCTTCTGGCCAACAGCGTTTCTTACCATGTTTTCCTGGTCCTTAGATACGCTGGAAGCTGCGAAAAGAGATGCGGAGCTGTCTTTCTGTTTAATAATATCTAATACTTCTTTACTGGTCTTACCCAGTTCATTTGCCAGTTCACTTACTCTCATTCAAACTACCTCCATTTACATTCATCCGTGATGCCAGGGATTTGGCAAATCCTGCGTCCTCTACTGAAAGGGAAGCACGGAATTCCCGTCCCATAGCATGCCCAAGTTCCTCTTTTGTGCCGAACAGATAGATAGGAACTTTATAGTGAGTACACATATTGGTAAACATTTTCTTTGTATTATCAGAAGCTTCTTCTGATACGATCACCATATGGGAACGTCCGCTTTTTACAGACTTTTCCGTAGAAAATTCTCCGCTGACTACTCTTCTTGCCCTGGTTGCCAGTCCGATCAGACTGAATACTTTATTTTTATCTGTCAATTTCTTCCATCTCCTTTTCCAGAGTTTCATAAACCTCTCTGGGGATAGCCATTTTAAAGGATCGTTCCAGGCCTCTGCCTTTCACAGCCTTCTTAAAGCACTCCATAGACGGACACAGATAGGCGCCGCGGCCATTTTTACGTCCGGTAGCGTCCAAAAGGATCTGATCCTCGGCTGTCTTGATCACTCTTATCATTTCTTTTTTACTTTTCATCTCACCGCAGCCAATGCACTGCCTCAGCGGGATCTTCTTTACACTCACTTATTATCACTCCTAATCTTCCAGAGCTTATCTCTACTGTTCGTTATTTTCTTCCTGGTAGTCATCCTGAGCTGTTTCTTCAGTCTCCTCTGTTTCTTCTGGAGCATCACCGTACTGTAAGCCCATCTGCTCAAACAGTCCCATTTCCTTTGCCTGGGTCTCGCTCTTGATATCGATCTTATATCCGGTCAGTCTTGCTGCAAGGCGGGCATTCTGTCCTTCCTTACCGATGGCCAGTGATAACTGATAATCAGGAACAATGACCTGTGCCTCTCTTGCTTCTTCATCTGCAACAACGCAGATAACCTTTGCAGGGCTTAATGCATTCTCGATCAGATATGCAGGATTCTCATCCCAGTTGATGATATCGATCTTCTCGCCACGAAGTTCATTAACGATGGCATTAACTCTGGCGCCGTTTACACCTA
This sequence comes from Agathobaculum sp., assembly GCA_963611035.1. Lineage (GTDB taxonomy): Bacteria > Bacillota > Clostridia > Lachnospirales > Lachnospiraceae > Enterocloster. The sequence goes on along the minus strand of CAVDQU010000048.1, from coordinate 1,932 downwards.
CGCATGCGCCTACTGGATCTACGCTTGCGTCATTGGACTTAACAGCGATCTTGGTTCTGGAACCTGCTTCTCTTGCGATAGCCTTGATCTCTACAGTACCGTCATGTACTTCAGATACTTCCTCTTCAAAGAGACGCTTAACAAGATCCGGATGAGTTCTGGATACAGAGATACGTGGTCCTTTTGTGGTATCCTTTACTTCTACGATATAAACTTTGATACGCTCGTTTGGACGGAAAGTTTCGCCCTTTACCTGCTCGCTTTCGTTTAAGATAGCGTCTACTTTACCAAGGTTGACACTGATATTTTTCCCAAGGTAACGCTGTACAATACCGGTAGCAACGTCTTTTTCCATGGTGTAGTAGTCATTGTATAATGCCTTGCGCTCTTCTTCACGGATCTTCTGAAGGATCACGTTCTTTGCGTTCTGGGTTGCAATACGTCCGAATTTCTTAGAGTCTAAAGGCACCTGTACGGTATCACCGATCTGATACTTTGCGCTGATCATTCTTGCATCTGCCAGGCTGATCTCCATAACCGGGTCTTCTACCTCTTCTACTACAGTCTTTTCTGCATATACAGCAAAGTCACCGGTTGAACGGTTCATAACCACCTTTACATTATCTGCTTTGCCGAAATTGTTTTTACAGGCAGTGATAAGGGAATTTTCAATTGCCTCGATCATGGTATCTTTAGAGATATTTTTCTCTTTTTCCAATACCTCCATTGCCTCTAACAGTTCCTTATTCATGTTTATCCTCCTATCATGTTTTCGCGGTCATAGATTTAAAAATCAAGTGCCAGACGGATCAGTGCAATATCCGCTTTTTCAAATACAGCTTCGTTTCCATCTTCCATGGTCAGTGTCACTGTCTTATCATCATATGCGCTCAGTGTACCTGTAAATTCCTTCTGTCTGTCAATGGCTTTGTAAAGTCTTACTTCTACTTCACGTCCAATGCTTCTTGCATAGTCTTTTTCCTTTTTCAAAGGTCTTCCAAGTCCCGGTGAGCTTACCTCTAAAATGTAACTGTCATCGATAAAGTCTTCTTTATCCAGCCAGTCGCTGAGCTTACGGCTGATCACTTCGCAGTCATCTACTGCAATGCCGCCTTCTTTATCAATATAGGCTCTTAAATACCAGGTGCCAGCTTCTTTTACGTACTCTACATCTACCAGTTCAAAGTTATTCTCTTCCATAAGAGGAAGGAGGTATGCTTCTACTCTGCTTTCATAGCTTTCCTTTTTTGTCATGTCTGCACCACCTTTCTTTCCCTAACAATACGAAAGAGTGGACCAGCGCCCACTCTTACATTAAGTAAAATCCATTAGTTATCGTATACACTATACCATTATACAATTGGAAATGCAAGTACTTTTTTCGTGTACGTCCATGCATTGCATGACTGGCAACGTGATTTGCCGCGGCCTCGCATTTAAATACGGCAAATTCCCGCAACCGCCACGTTATCGCAAGACACTTTCATTTTCAAAAGCGCCTGCCCATGTACAGTAACCATAATAGAAACGTATTTGCTTTTCCTATATAAATAGAGTATAATACATCGGAGAATAATAACTATAAAATGTTCTCTTGGAATCTTTCTGTACCTAATTTTTCGAGAAGATTTTTTAAGACTCCTAGAGACATTAAATACATCAGGAGGAAACCTGTTATGACATTTGTATATCCCGCTGTTTTTACCCCTCATGAAAATGACAATGGTTTTCATGTAGAATTTCCGGATTTGGAATGCTGTGAAGCTGACGGACCAGATTTAGAAGATGCTGTAGAAAATGCCAGAGACGCAGCCCGCAACTGGATTACTACGGAACTGGAAGATACCTGTGAGATCCCGCCTTCTACCCACGTAGATGATATTGAGCTGAAGCCAGGTATGTTTATTAAGAATATTATGGTCATTATCAAGC
>CAVDQU010000047.1:0-17209 GCA_963611035.1 Agathobaculum sp. | reverse complement strand
GATATGATCTCCTCCGGTGAGAGCATGTTAGACACCTGTAAGGAATTAAAGGAGAGAAAGGCAGCGAAGGCGATCGTATGCTGCACCTTTGGCCTGTTCACCAATGGTCTTGAGAAGTTTGACGAATATTATGAAAAGGGATATCTGGACTATGTAATTACCACCAACTTAAATTACCGTCCAAAAGAACTTTTCGACCGCAAGTGGTATCTGGAAGCTGATATGAGCAAGTACACCGCAGCTATCATCAACTCCTTAAACCATGACCGTTCCATCAGCGCATCCCTGTCCCCGACAGACAAGATCCAGAAGCTGGTACAGAGACGCCATAATGGAGAGATATAGGCGCGCCTGCGTGTAAAATGACAGATAAGCGTAAAAATAATGCCGCAAAACAGAGAGTGAATCTGCTTTGCGGCATTTTCATGCTGTAAATCTGGTTTACAAAACTTTCTAAAATTGATATGATGTAATGAGTGCAGAGAAAAACAAGCGGTTGCGAAGCAGACATTTGTTTTTCTCAAACCATTAACGAACGAGCCGTCTGCGATAGCAGATAGTAGAGCGCGTCAGCGCGGGGCTCGTGAGTTTAGCGAGCAACTAACGAAACACACAGAGGTTATATGAATATGAATAAAAAACTGGAAGGACATCCCATCTCGAAAGTAGATCCGGGTTCTATTGGAGAGGAACTGGAGCTGGAGCCGGGAGACAGAGTCCTTACCATCAACGGAAATCCCGTTGAAGATATATTTGACTACGAATACTATGTAAACAGCCCGTCCATGACCATGGTGGTGCGAAAAGCCAACGGGGAAGAATGGGAACTGGATATAGAAAATGACTACGAAGACCTGGGACTGACCTTTGAAAACGGCCTGATGAGCGATTACCGTTCCTGCAGCAACAAATGCATTTTCTGCTTTATCGACCAGATGCCGCCGGGAATGCGTGAGACCCTTTATTTCAAAGACGATGACACCCGTTTATCGTTCCTTCAGGGAAATTATGTTACACTGACCAACTTAAAAGATAAAGACGTAGAGCGTATCATCCGCTTTAAGCTGGCACCTATTAATATTTCTGTACAGACCACCAATCCAGAACTGCGCTGCATGATGCTGCACAACCGGTTTGCAGGACGTGCATTAAAGATCATAGACCGCCTGTATGAAGCAGAAACCCCTATGAACGGACAGATCGTTCTCTGCAAGGGAGTAAATGACGGGGCAGAGCTGGAACGTTCTATCAGCGATCTGTCCAAATATGCCCCCATTATGCAGAGCGTTTCCGTGGTTCCTGTAGGACTTTCCAAATACAGAGAAGGCTTATATCCATTAGAGCCTTTTACAAAAGAAGATGCCTGCGCCACCATTGATATGATCGAGCGGTGGCAGAAGAAGATCTACGCAGAGCACGGGATTCATTTTATCCATGCCAGCGATGAGTTTTATACACTGGCTGAGAGAGAACTTCCGGAAGAAGAACGCTATGACGGCTACATCCAGCTGGAAAACGGCGTGGGAATGCTGCGGCTTATGGCTGCAGAAGTAGCAGGAGCGCTGGACAAAGTGGAAGGTAATGAGGAACCGGGCTTTGTATCCCTTGCAACCGGCCGCCTCCCATATCCTTATATGGAAAAATACGCAGACTGGATCCGGGAAAAGTTTCCAAACAGGATTATCAATATTTTTCCCATCCGCAATGACTTCTTTGGAGAACGGATCACCGTTTCCGGTCTGATCACTGCAAAGGATCTGATCGCCCAGCTTAAGGACAAAAACCTGGGAGAATATCTCCTTCTTCCTATTAATATGTTCCGTATTGGTGAGACCGTATTCTTAGACGACTTAACAGCAGAAGATGTAGAAAAGGCTTTACAAGTTAAGATACGTATAGTAAAATCAGACGGACAAGATTTTGTCAGAGCCGTACTTGATCCATCCTCAGAACCGGAGCCGGAACCAAAGAAAGAAGGACTCCCGGGAGAAGAATATGGCTATGAAGGCTATGAGTTAGATGAAATATGGGATAGCGAAGACGAATATATAGAGGACGATGAAACAGAAAGTGAAGAATAAAAAGATCGTCGGCAGCTGTGAATGCTGCGGAAACTATGTATATGATGAAGAAAATGAATACTATATCTGCGAAGTAGACTTAGATGAGGACGATATGGTACGCTTCTTAAAAGGAGATGTAAGGGCATGTCCTTATTACCAGTCAGATGACGAATATAAGATCGTGCGCAAGCAGATGTAGTAGTGATAAAGCGCAGGCAAAGCATGACGCTTGACAAAGTAAGGAGGAAAACAATTGAGTAAACCAGTCGTGGCCATTGTAGGAAGGCCAAACGTTGGAAAATCTACCCTGTTTAATGTAATTGCAGGGGATACCATTTCCATTGTAAAAGATACACCTGGTGTTACCAGAGACAGGATCTATGCAGACTGTACCTGGCTGAATATGAATTTTACACTGATCGATACAGGCGGTATTGAGCCTGACAGCAGCGATATCATCCTTTCCCAGATGAGAGAGCAGGCGGAGATCGCCATTGCTACTGCAGACGTGATCGTATTTATCGTAGATGTACGTCAGGGCCTGGTAGATGCTGATTCCAAGGTAGCAGATATGCTGCGTAAATCCCATAAACCGGTGATTCTGGCGGTTAATAAGGTAGACAGCCTTTCCAAGTTCGGAAATGACGTTTATGAGTTCTATAATCTGGGTATCGGTGATCCGATCCCGGTATCCGGTGCGTCCCGTTTAGGTATCGGCGATCTGTTAGATGCAGTTGTGGCTCATTTTGATGCTGCTCAGATGGAAGAAGAGGAAGATGACCGCCCAAGGATCGCGGTAGTAGGAAAGCCAAATGTAGGAAAATCTTCTCTGATCAATAAGCTTTTAGGTGAGAACCGTGTGATCGTTTCCAATATTGCAGGTACTACCAGAGATGCAGTAGATACAGAGATCGTCCACAACGGCATTCCTTATGTATTTATTGATACAGCGGGACTGCGCCGTAAGAATAAGATCAAAGAAGACTTAGAGCGCTACAGCATTATCCGTACTGTAACAGCCGTAGAACGTGCTGACGTAGTCATTATTGTGATCGATGCAAAAGAAGGCGTTACAGAGCAGGATGCAAAGATCGCAGGTATTGCCCATGAGCGCGGCAAAGGCATCATCGTCGCTGTAAACAAATGGGATGCCATTGAAAAGAATGACAAGACAATTTACCAGTACACTAATAAGTTAAAAGAAACTCTTTCTTTTATGCCGTATGCTGAGTATATCTTCATCTCCGCAGAGACAGGCCAGAGACTTCCAAAGCTGTTTGAACTGGTAGATGCAGTGCGCCAGAACCAGAATATGCGTGTGGCTACCGGCGTATTAAATGAAATCGTATCTGAGGCCGTTGCCATGCAGCAGCCGCCGTCTGATAAGGGCAAGCGCTTAAAGATCTACTATGTAACCCAGGTTGCAGTAAAGCCGCCGACCTTCGTAGTTTTCGTAAACGACAAGGAATTGATGCATTTCTCATATACCAGATATATAGAGAACCAGATCCGCAATGCCTTTGGCTTTAGAGGAACTTCTCTTAAATTCCTTATTCGTGAGCGGAAAGAAAAAGATAAGTAGTTATTAATTAAACAATGAAATTTAGCAGGGCCTGCTGCATACAGCTTTTATAAACAGCTGGCGCGGCAGTCCCTAAATTGCGTTTATGTTGCAGAAAAATAAATGTACGCTATATACGGACAAATGCCTATGCAGGAAAGTGTAAAACGTATGTGAAAACGCAATACTAAGTGCTATAAAATTACATAAGGGGTATGAAAATGGAACGTCTTGTATGTTTGGCAGTAGGATATCTGTTTGGTATCTTCCAGACTGGTTATATTTATGGAAGGGTCCATGGAATCGATATCCGCAAATACGGAAGCGGAAATTCCGGCAGTACCAATGCACTGCGGGTAATGGGAAAGAAAGCCGGTCTTACAGTTTTTGCAGGAGATTTCTTAAAAACAGTGATCCCCTGTATGACGGTTCGCTTTCTCTTTAAAAACCAGCCGGACTATGCCTGCGTATATATGCTCTATATGGGTCTGGGAGTGATCTTAGGGCATAATTATCCTTTCTATTTGCATTTTAAAGGTGGAAAAGGAATTGCAGCAACAGCCGGTATCATCTTCTCCATTGACTGGAGACTGACGGCTTTATGCCTGACAGTATTTATACTGATCGTGGCTGCAACCCGTTATGTTTCTCTGGGTTCTCTGGTAGTTTCTGTTATTTTACTGGCATGGAACATTTATATGGGAAGATACGGTGCCTATGGATTAAGTTCTGTTTCTTCTATTGAATATGGAGTAATAACTGCAGTGATCGCAGCTATGGCGTTCTGGCGCCACAGAGCAAATATCCTTCGTCTGATCCATGGAAATGAAAATAAGATCGGCGCGAAAAAAGCATAAAATAAGAAAAAGGATGGTGGGGTCATGGCATCAGTTGGAGTAATCGGATCAGGAACATGGGGAACAGCACTTGCGATCCTTTTAAACGGAAATGGTCATAAGGTGCAGCTGTGGTCAGCAGTTCCCGCAGAGGTAGAAAGCTTATCAGTAAACAGAAAACATCCTAATTTAGGAGACACGCCAATACCGGAAACGATCGATATAACCGGTGATTTAGAGGCAGCGATGAAGGATAAGGATCTGTTAGTCTTGTCAGTGCCATCTGTCTACGTGAGACAGACAGCAGCAAAGATGAAACCCTGGATAAAACCGGGTCAGATCGTTACAAATGTAGCAAAAGGAATTGAAGATGCAACTTTAAAAACACTCTCTGAAGTGATCGAAGAAGAACTTCCGGAGACAGAGGTAACAGTCCTTTCCGGACCAAGCCATGCAGAGGAAGTGAGCAGAGGTCTTCCGACCACTTGTGTGGCAGGTGCCCACAGCAAGGCGGCTGCAGAATATGTGCAGAGCTTATTTATGAGTCCTGTATTCCGTGTGTATACAAGCCCGGATATGCTGGGCATCGAATTGGGCGGGGCTTTAAAAAATGTGATCGCTCTGGCAGCAGGTACAGCAGACGGACTGGGATGTGGGGATAATACAAAGGCCGCCCTGATCACCAGGGGCATCGCTGAGATCACCCGTCTTGGAACTGTTATGGGCGGAAAGAGGGAGACTTTCTCCGGACTTAGCGGCATCGGTGATCTGATCGTTACCTGCGCCAGCATGCACAGCCGCAACCGCAGAGCCGGTATCCTTATTGGCAAGGGCTATACCATGGATGAAGCCATGAAAGAAGTAAAGATGGTAGTAGAAGGCGTCTACTCTGCCAAAGCAGCATTAAAACTGGCAGAGAAATACCAGGTGTCCATGCCTATCGTAGAACAGGTGAACGAAGTTTTATTCGACGGCAAATCTGCAAAAGATGCACTGGCAGAGCTGATGCTGCGTGATAAATGTATGGAAAATACCAGCCTTGCCTGGGATAAGGAATAGTTCTTATAACTACAGGTTATGGAGCAACCTGACCTACTCATGATTTTTTATAAAAAGGTATTGACAAGGCAATGGCCAGTTTTTATAATGTAAAAAGTTTAAGAACAAATGTATCTGTATGAAAGACATGCCGGATACAGTTATGTGAGGAGGAAACTATTATGAAAAAAAGATTCTTAAGCGCTGGTTTAGCAGTAGTTATGGTAGCATCCTTAACCGCATGCGGCGGCTCAGGTTCTGCATCTACCACAGCAGCAGCTGGCGAGAGCAAGGCAGAAGGAGAGAGTACAGCAGCAGAAGGCGAAAGCACAGCAGCAACAGATGGTGCTGTATTTAAGATCGGCGGCATCGGTCCTGTAACCGGCGGTGCAGCAGTTTACGGCCTGGCTGTACAGCACGGTGCAGAAGTTGCTGTTAAGGAGATTAATGCAGCTGGCGGTATCAACGGTGTACCGATCGAGTTTCAGTTCCAGGATGACGAGCATGACGCAGAGAAGTCAGTAAACGCTTACAATACCTTAAAAGACTGGGGCATGCAGGTTCTTATGGGAACTGTTACTTCTGCTCCATGTATCGCAGTTGCTGATAAGACTGCAGCTGATAATATGTTCCAGATCACTCCATCCGGCTCTGCAGTAGAGTGTGCTGCAAACCCAAACGTATTCCGTGTATGCTATTCTGACCCGGCTCAGGGTACTGCATCTGCTAAGTACATTGGTGAGCACAAGCTGGCAAGCAAAGTAGCTGTTATCTATGATAGCTCTGATGTATACTCCAGTGGTATTTATGAGAAATTTGCTCAGGAAGCTCCAAATCAGGGTATTGAAGTTGTTGATGCAGAAGCATTTACCGCTGACAGCAACAAGGATTTCTCCACTCAGTTACAGAAAGCAAAAGAATCTGGTGCAGAATTAGTATTCCTGCCAATCTACTATACCGAAGCTTCTCTGATCTTACAGCAGGCTAATACCATGGGATATGCTCCTCAGTTCTTTGGATGCGATGGTATGGACGGTATCTTACAGGTTGAAAACTTCGATGTTAAGCTGGCTGAAGGTCTGATGCTGTTAACTCCGTTTGCAGCAGATGCTACAGATGATCTGACTGTAAAATTTGTTAAGAGTTTTGAGGATGCATACGGCGAGACTCCGATCCAGTTCGCAGCAGATGCTTATGATGCAATGTACATTATCAAGGCAGCTATGGAAGAAGCAAATGCAACTCCAGATATGTCTGTAAGTGATATCTGCGATGCTATGAAGGATGCTATGACTCAGATCAAGGTAGACGGTCTGACCGGTACGAATATGAGCTGGACAGAAGACGGCGAGCCTGAGAAGGATCCTAAGGCTGTTCAGGTTGTAGACGGTGCTTACAAGGCTATGGATTAATTAATTTCTGAAAGTTAAGAAAACCTATCAATAACCCAAAAGAGGGTTGTCGTAATGACAACCCTCTTGGTTTTATAGAGAGAACGTCGGGGTTAATGGGGGAATCCGGACTTTTAATATTTCATGAAGAGGTGTATGTATGAGCTTTATCAACTATTTGATCAATGGCGTCAGCTTGGGCAGTGTATATGCGATTATCGCACTGGGATATACCATGGTTTATGGTATTGCGAAGATGCTGAATTTCGCTCATGGTGATATTATTATGATAGGAAGCTATGTTGTGTTTGTCACAGTCAGCTCTATGGGACTTCCTCCTATGTTAGGCGTCTTGCTGGCGGTAGCAGCATGCACATTGTTAGGTGTTGTCATTGAACGAGTGGCATATAAGCCGTTACGTAATGCATCACCTCTTGCTGTATTGATCACAGCCATCGGTGTCAGCTACCTGCTTCAGAACGTAGCGCTGCTGATCTTTGGCGCTGATACAAAATCTTTTACTTCCGTTGTAAAGATCCCGGCATTAAAGCTGGCAGGCGGCCAGTTAAATATTACCGGTGAGACCATTGCAACTATTTTTTCCTGTATCGTGATTATGGTGTGCCTGATGGCATTTATTAACCGTACAAGAGCAGGACAGGCTATGTTAGCTGTTTCAGAAGATAAGGGAGCGGCAACCTTGATGGGTATCAATGTAAACGGAACCATTGCTTTAACTTTCGCTATTGGTTCTGCACTGGCAGCCATTGCAGGCGTGCTGTTATGCTCCGCTTATCCGTCCTTAACGCCATATACAGGTTCCATGCCTGGTATCAAGGCATTCGTGGCAGCCGTATTTGGCGGTATCGGATCTATCCCGGGCGCATTTATTGGAGGCGTTCTTCTAGGTGTGATCGAGATCCTTTCCAAGGCGTATATTTCTTCCCAGCTTTCAGATGCCATTGTGTTCTCAGTGCTTATTATTGTGCTGTTAGTAAAACCCACCGGTATCCTTGGCAAGAAGATCAGAGAGAAAGTGTAGGTGCAGGTATGAAAAGTAAAGCAAAGCAGAAGACATTTATCAACAATATGATCACTTATGCTATTGTGGTAGTGGCATATATCATTGTGCAGATCTTAATGAGCACAGGACATATGTCCAGCCTGATGAAAGGACTTTTAGTTCCTTTCTGTATCTACGTGATCATGGCAGTTTCATTAAACCTGACAGTAGGTATCCTGGGTGAGTTAAGCCTTGGACATGCAGGTTTCATGTGTGTAGGCGCTTTCTCCGGAGCCCTGTTTTCTAAGTGCATGAAAGGCACTATGGATCCAACCATTTCCCTGGTGATCGCAGTGATCATCGGAGCAGTAGTGGCAGCTGTTTTCGGTGTTCTCATCGGTATCCCGGTGCTCCGCTTAAAAGGTGACTATCTGGCTATCGTAACTCTGGCTTTTGGTGAGATCATTAAAAATATCATTAATGCTGTATATTTAGGAAGAGACGGTTCCGGTTTCCATGTTTCTTTAAAAGATTCCATGTCCCTTCATCTGGATTCAGATGGTGAAGTGCTGATTAAGGGTGCTCAGGGTATCACGGGTACACCTCAGGCAGCGACCTTCACCATTGGTGTAATTCTGGTACTGATCACATTATTTATTGTAATGAATCTGATTAATTCCCGTACCGGCCGTGCCATTATGGCTATCCGCGACAACCGTATTGCAGCAGAGTCCATTGGTATCAATATTACAAAATATAAATTAATGGCATTCAGTATTTCTGCAGGTCTTGCAGGTGTAGCCGGCGTTCTTTATGCACATAACCTGACAACATTGACTGCTTTGCCGAAAAACTTTGGCTATAACATGTCTATCATGATTCTGGTTTATGTTGTTCTTGGCGGTATCGGAAGCATCCGGGGTTCTGTGATTGCTACAGTCATTCTGTATCTTCTTCCTGAGATGCTTAGAGGCCTTAGCAATTACCGTATGCTGATGTATGCTATCGTGCTGATCTTAGCTATGTTGTTTAATTCTGCACCGCAGTTTGTAGTAATGCGTGAGAGACTGTTTGCAGCGATTAAGGGAAATAAGAAACCGGCAAAGGAGGCTGAATAGTATGGCATTATTGGAAGTAAAGAGTTTAAGTATATCCTTTGGCGGTTTGAAGGCAGTTGATAATTTTCAGGTTAATATTGAAAAAGGACAGCTGTATGGACTGATTGGTCCAAACGGTGCAGGAAAGACCACCATTTTTAACCTTCTTACAGGTGTGTACAAGCCAAATGCAGGAAGCATTGTCTTAGATGATACAAATATTACCGGAAAGAGTACCATTGAGATCAACCAGGCCGGTATTGCAAGAACTTTCCAGAATATCCGCCTTTTCAAAGATATGTCCGTTCTTGACAATGTAAAGGCAGGTCTTCACAACCATCATAAGTATTCTACATTAGAAGGTGTTTTCCGTCTTCCAGGATATTATAAGATCGAAAAAGAGATGGACGAGGAGGCTATGAGTCTGTTAAAGGTATTTGATCTGGATAAAGAATGTGATTTCAAGGCTTCTAACTTACCTTACGGTAAGCAGAGAAAGTTAGAGATTGCAAGAGCTCTGGCGACAGAGCCGAAGCTCCTTTTATTAGATGAGCCGGCAGCGGGCATGAACCCTAACGAGACAGCAGAACTGATGGATACCATTCGTTTTGTTCGTAACAATTTTAACATGACTGTACTTCTTATTGAGCATGATATGAAGCTGGTAAGCGGTATCTGCGAGAAGCTGACTGTTTTAAACTTCGGACATGTATTAAGAGAAGGTGCTACCGGTGATGTGCTGCATGATCCGGAAGTTATCAAGGCATATCTGGGTGAATAAGGAGGAGAGATAGTATGGCAGTGCTTGAAGTAAAAGACCTGGAAGTATACTATGGTGTGATTCAGGCTTTAAAAGGGATCTCCTTTGATGTAGACCAGGGGGACATTGTGGCACTGATCGGTGCCAATGGTGCAGGAAAGACTACCACTCTGCATACCATTACCGGCCTGTTAAGTGCAAAATCAGGAAGGATTATTTATGAGGGGAAGGATATTACCCATTTGCCAGGCTATAAGCTGGTAAGCATGGGAATCGCCCATGTTCCGGAAGGACGCCGTGTATTTGCAACCCTTTCTGTTTTACAGAACCTGATGATGGGGGCTTATACCCGCAGGGATAAAAATGAGATCGAAGAAACATTAAAGATGATCTACAAGCGCTTCCCCCGTCTGGAAGAGAGAAAGAACCAGCTGGCAGGAACCTTATCCGGCGGTGAGCAGCAGATGCTTGCTATGGGCCGTGCTCTGATGAGCCACCCGAAGGTAATGGTACTTGATGAGCCGTCCATGGGACTTTCACCGATCTATGTAAATGAGATCTTTGATATCATCCAGCAGATCAATAAAGACGGCACCACCGTTCTTTTGGTTGAGCAGAACGCAAAGAAAGCCCTTTCTATTGCCAACAAGGCATATGTTCTGGAAACAGGAACCATTGCTCTTTCCGGCGATGCAAAAGAGCTGATGAACAATGACCGCGTAAAGAAGGCTTACTTAAGCGAATAATTTCAGACAGCGTCTGGACAGAAAATGAATAAAAAGAATACCCCCTGGCATATGTTGTAGAAAATGACATAAGTGTGCAAGGGGGCATTTTTATGGACAATTTTAATGTATACAAGGATATTCAGGCCAGAACAAAGGGAGAGATCTACATCGGCGTAGTGGGGCCGGTGCGTACGGGGAAGTCTACTTTTATCAAGCGTTTTATGGAGCTGGCTGTACTTCCGGCCATGGAAGATGAAAGCTTAAAAGCTGTAAGCACCGATGAATTGCCCCAGAGCGCCGGGGGAAAGACGGTGATGACCACAGAACCCAAGTTTATCCCAAAAGAGGCGGTGCAGATCACCTTAGGAGACGGGATCCAGGCAAAAGTGCGCCTCATCGATTGCGTAGGATATATGGTAGACGGGGCAGCAGGCCATGTGGAGAATGGGGAAGAGCGGATGGTGAAAACGCCCTGGTCCGAAAAAGAAATTCCCTTTACCCAGGCGGCCCAGATCGGCACCAGAAAGGTGATCGGGGATCATTCCACCATTGGTATTGTGGTAACTACAGACGGTTCTATTGGGGAATTAAAGCGTTCTGCTTACATAGATGCGGAAAAACAGACGGTGGATGAACTGAAAAAGCTGGGAAAGCCATTTATCCTTCTTTTAAATTCCACAAAGCCTTATTCAGAAGAAGCTTTAAAGCTGGCAGAACAGCTGTCGGACGAATATGAGGTGACCGTTCTTCCAGTCAGCTGTGAGCAGCTGAAAAAAGAAGATATTTTCCATATTCTGGAAAGTGTTTTAAAGGAATTTCCTGTAACAGAGCTGGATTTTCATATCCCTAAGTGGCTGGAGGTACTTCCCACGTCCCACTGGTTGAAGACCCAGGTGATCGATCTGGCAAAAGAGCTGTTAAAGAAAGTCAGCCATATGAAAGACGCTGCCGCCCAGGTAAAGACCTTTGGGGAACAGTCGGGCCCAGTGGAGAAGATCGCCATAGAAAAAATGGAAATGGCAGACGGCACGGTTTCCCTGCAGGTACAGATGGATGACAGTTATTATTATCAGATACTAAGTGACTATGTAGGACTGCCCATTGAAGGGGAGTATCAGCTGATGCAGACTTTAAGCACATTAGCGGGTATGCAGAAGGAGTACGATAAAGTAAAAGAGGCTCTGGCCCAGGCGCGGTTAAAGGGATATGGGGTGATGATGCCACAGAGAGATGAGATTCTTTTAGATGAGCCGGAAGTGATCCGCCACGGAAACAAATACGGCGTAAAAATGAAGGCCCAGGCGCCATCCGTAAACCTGATCCGGGCTCAGATCGAAACAGAGATCGCCCCTATTGTAGGAAGCGAGCAGCAGGCCAGAGATCTCATTGCCTACATAAATTCCAGCTCCAAAGACAGCGAAGAAGGCATCTGGAATGCCAATATCTTCGGCAAGTCCATTGAACAGATCGTAGAAGACGGCATCCAGGCAAAAATTTCCCAGATGACAGACGAGTGCCAGCAGAAGTTGCAGGATACATTGCAGAAGATCATTAATGATAGTAATGGTGGGATGATATGTATTATTATTTAAACGACATTATCAGAAAACTTGTCTAATTTATATAAAATGACTGAAAAAGTTTGCAAATAAACGTGCAAATGTGCTATACTAGGGTTAGCAAAAACGAGGCCCTTGAGATCATAAAAAGGGCAACAGAGGGGAGAATGCTTATGAGACTGACCTTTATCGGAGCAGACCATGAAGTAACAGGCAGCTGCCATTTTCTGGAAGTGGGAGACACAAAAGTCCTTATTGATTGTGGTATGGAGCAGGGGAATAATCCTTACCAGAATGCAGAACTTCCGGTCAGTTACAGCGACATTGACTACGTATTTCTGACCCACGCCCACATTGACCATGCGGGAATGCTTCCTTGGATCTATGCCAGAGGCTTTAAGGGGCAGATCATCACCACCTATGCGACGGCGGATCTGTGCGGCATCATGCTTCGCGACAGTGCCCATATCCAGGAGATGGAGGCAGAATGGCGCAACAGAAAAGCCCGCAGAGCCGGCAAAACAGAAGTAGAAGCTCTTTATACCATGCAGGATGCAGAAGGGGTTTTAGGCCATTTTGAGGGTGTGGCTTATGGACAGAAGTTTAAGTTAAACGAAAACATTACCCTGCGTTTTACAGATGTAGGTCATCTCCTTGGCTCCGCGTCCATTGAGATCTGGGCTACAGAAGGAGAAGAACAGCGAAAGATCGTCTTTTCCGGTGATATTGGAAATAAGAATAAGCCGCTGATCCGGGATCCGCAGTATATTTCTGATGGCGATTATGTGATCATGGAATCTACCTATGGAAACCGCTATCACAAAAAGGGAGAAGACCATGTAGTAGGTCTGGCCCGCATTATCCAGGAGACTTTAGACCGCCAGGGCAATGTAGTGATCCCGGCCTTTGCAGTAGGCAGGACCCAGGAATTGCTATATATGATCCGCCATATTAAAGAAGAAAAGCTGGTCACCGGTCATGACGGCTTCCAGGTATATGTAGATAGTCCATTAGCAGTAGAGGCTACCCATGTATTTAAGCAGAATATGGTGGAATGCTATGACGAGGAGACAAAGGCACTGGTAGAACGGGGCATCAACCCCATTGATTTCCCGGGGTTAAAGCTTTCTGTTACCAGTGAAGAATCTAAAAATATTAACTTTGATATGACCCCAAAGGTAATTATTTCTGCGGCAGGCATGTGTGACGCAGGCCGTATCCGCCACCATTTAAAGCACAATTTGTGGCGGGAAGAGTGCAGCGTGGTATTTGCCGGATATCAGGCAGAAGGAACTCTGGGGCGTCTGCTTCAGGACGGTGCGCCTGCTGTGAAGATCTTTGGTGAAGAGATCGATGTGAAAGCCCATATTGAGACCTTAGACGGCATCAGCGGCCATGCAGACAGAGACGGGCTTCTTACCTGGGCTGCCGCCTTTGAACAAAAGCCGAAATACGCATTTGTAGTACATGGAAATGATGAATCCTGTGAATCTCTTACTGATGCTTTAAAGACCCAGCTGGGACTTACAGCAAAAGCACCTTACTCCGGATCTGAATTTGACCTTATAAAGGGCGTATGGATCAGGGAGGCAGAGCCTGTATTAGTAGAGGCAGAGACACAGGCAACCCGAAAGGCAACGGGAGTTTACACCAGACTGGTGGATGCAGGACAGATGCTTATGGACGTGATCGCACGCAACCAGGGCGGGGCAAATCAGGATCTGACCCGTTTTACAGAGCAGATATTAGCTCTTTGCGAAAAATGGAATCGATAAACAACAGGAGTACAGAAAAAAATGACAGAAGTAAAGATTTACACAGATGGATCAGCACGAGGAAATCCAGACGGACCAGGAGGCTATGGCGTGGTCATGCACTATGTGGATAAAAATGGCCAGTTACATGAAAAGACCTTATCTGCAGGCTACAAAAAGACTACGAACAACCGTATGGAACTGATGGCAGCCATAGCAGGCCTGGAAGCCTTAAACCGGCCTTGTAAGATCGAATTATATTCTGATTCCAAATATCTTACAGATGCTTTTAACCAGAGATGGATCGATGGCTGGATCGCCAAGGGCTGGAACCGGGGAAAAAGCGGTCCGGTAAAAAATATTGACCTGTGGAAGCGCCTTTTAAAAGCAAAAGAGCAGCACCAGGTTACATTCATCTGGGTAAAAGGCCATGCCGGACACCCCCAGAATGAACGGTGTGACCAGCTGGCTACCACAGCAGCAGACGGAAATGATCTGATAGAAGATGAGGGCTTATCCTCTTAAAATACGGGGCTGTTTCAACACAGCCCCAATTTTTACGCAAATCTTACAATATATTACTCCTTTTGGATTTGTATTCACAAGAACCTGATTTTGTGGTACTGTATGACTGGAAACATTTCCTTTCCCGGTTTTAGATGTGGGAAAGGCAGATATAGAAACAGGGATGTGAATATATGAAAGACAGAAGGATATGGGTCATCATCGGCTGTATCCTGGTGGTGGGGATTGCCATTACCAGTTATACCAGTTCTGTAGTGAAGATCCCGCAGGAAAGCGAAATACAGGTTCTTTCAGAAGACGGGGCAGAAAAAGCCGTTGATACAGCTGCTGCCGGAGAGCCGGATGGATCACAGGCGCCTCAGGCTAAGATGAAAGAGACAAAAGCTTTAGCAGATGCAGGAGTATCAGAACAGGCTGCATCAAAAGAGACTGTATCAAAAGAGGCTGCAACGGAAGAAACAGTACAGGAAGAGGCGGCAGCTTTATCTGCTGATCCTGTGGATTACAACCAGGAAAGCTACACAGACCGTCTGAAAAACTTAGACAGCCAGATCCAGAAAATGGTAGAGCAGGAGACAGATTCCAATGTGTACTCTGCAAAGACCTCTGCAGAAACACAGCTGAAAATGTGGGACGGGGAATTAAGCGTTGTTTATAATGCTTTGTTAGAAGCTCTTCCTCAGGAAGAGGCTTTAAGCCTTGCCAACGAAGAAAAAGACTGGCTAAAAAAAAGGGAATCCGATGCAGCTGACAGTTCCGGGAAAACAGGAAACAGTTTATCTTATGCTTCCAGCATGGTAAACCAGACTAGGGAACGTGCCTATGAACTTGCAAAACGGTATGATGAACTGAAAGAAAAATAAAATAAAAAGCGAAAGATGACTCTGGAAATGCCGGAGTCATTTTTTATTGCCCACAAACTAATATATCAATACTAATATATCAGTACTGATATATTAGTGAGTTGCCGGTAAACCATAAAAAAACTAGGAACTTCCACAAACATCGGTGTTATTAAAAATGGCCGTCCTGCTGTGGATTATGCGATCATCGGCGGACACCGCACTTATGTAAATTCCCTGGATGTGCCTGCTTTACAGACCCGAAGCTTTTTGACGGCGCAAGCCTTTACTATATGCAGCCAAGGGAAAATGACCCTAGCGATTATGTGGCGATCCGCTTAAACAATGGAGAGTCTGTTACCATTACCAATACATGTGCAGCCAATGTGCTGGGTATACCGGCAGAGGGGGACTATGCAAGAGGCAATGTGGAATCTGCCACAAAGGCCATGAAGCTGCTGGCTGATGAAGTAGGAATGTCTGTAGAGGACACAGCAAGAGCCATTTTGCAGAAATCAACTGACAAGATCAAACCGGTGATCGAAGATCTGATCAGCAAATACAAGATCGAACGGGATCAGATTGTGTTAGTAGGTGCCGGCGGCGGTGCTGGAACTCTTCTTACCTTTACAGCCAATGATATGGGCTTTAAATACCAGATACCGGAAAATGCAGAGGTCATCTCATCCATCGGCGTAGCACTTGCTATGGTCCGTGAAATGGTAGAAAGGACCACTCCAAATCCTACAGCCCGGGATATCGCCCAGCTGAAAAAAGAAGCAGAAAAGCAGTTAAATATGCTAAAAAAACAATACGGGAAGCCGACTGCAAAGGAATATCTGGATCTTTTTAATTTTCATATAGAAGTTGAAAAGCCGGAACTTACGCCTTCTTTTCTCTATATAGGGATGATGGTCCCGGAAGAAATGAAGATCCTTTTAAATGAAACTGTGATCGCTTTAGGGGAAAGCCGGATGGAAATCCGGCTTTTTTCGGATAATGACATGTACCGTTGCTTTAGGGATATCATTCTGTGGCATGAATTATTTCATGTGCTGGAAGAGCGGACACCACAGATCTATACCCGCAGTGTGCAGGTAAATTGTAGCTTTTTAGGCTTTTTTAGGAGAATGAAAAAGGTGGAAGCTGCCAGTGAGATCGGTGCGATCCATTTTTCAAAGCTGGCGGCAGGGGTTTCTTTCTGCCCCTATCTTTACACCCAGTATCTTCTTGCAGCAACAAAACAGGATACGGAAGTAGAAGATGAGTTCTGAAACAGTAAAAAAACAAGAAAACCATGATATCTATACGGTCTTAAGGGACGATATTATGGGCCTGTGCCTAAAACCAGGCATTATTTTCAGCATTAAAGATATTTGTGAACTGTACCAGTCCGGCCGCACCCATGTAAGGGATGCACTGATCCGCCTGGAACAGGAAGGGATGATTACCTTTCTGCCTCAAAGAGGTACGATGATATCCAGACTGGACTTAAGACGGATCGACAATGAGCGTTTTATACGCCGGTCCATTGAAGAAAATGTAATGAGGGATTTTGTAGCTGCATTTTCCTCTACTGTCATCCTGCGCTTAGAAGAAGGAAAGGCCTGAGGAAGGCTCTGGAGATACATTTTCTCTTGCTAATTCAGCTCTTATATGGTAAAATTCCGATTATGAGTTTATATACATGGTTTGTTTTGGGAGGGCATCCACAGGCAAGGTCTGTTCTGCCCGGATTTTTGCTGTCCTGAAATATTTACTGAAAAACCCTAAATTTATATAATGGAGGAAGAAAAAAGTGAAACAACCACAGTACCGCGGAGTGAACGAGCTGCGCCGTATGTTCCTTGAATTCTTTGAGAGCAAGGGCCATCTGGCTATGAAGAGCTTTTCACTTGTACCCCATAATGATAACAGCCTTCTGCTGATCAACTCCGGTATGGCACCTTTAAAGCCTTACTTTACCGGTCAGGAGATCCCACCAAGAAGAAGAGTGACCACCTGCCAGAAATGTATCCGGACGGGCGACATTGAGAACATCGGCCACACCGC
>CAVDQU010000046.1:0-17245 GCA_963611035.1 Agathobaculum sp. | reverse complement strand
GAGAAAAGGTATCATGGACAAACAAAAAATAAAGATCATCCGCAAAAACGACGAGTATTCTGCGGAATATCAGGTAGGGGATATTTTTCAGGTGGACAGTACCTGGTATGGGGGAGTGAATGTGACCAGTGCGTCGGGGATACCGCTGTCTCTGGATAAGGATGAGTATGTGTTTTTAGAGGAAGCAGAGAAGGAGATTCCTATTGATCATTACTCTTACCAGTGCGGTGTTATGGACTGTTTCTGTGAAATGGTGGCGTCCGGCCTTAAAAAGCTGGCAATGAGCCATCCGTGCGATACAAAGGCAGAGCGTGACTCCTATCTGCCCCAGGTAAAGCGGCTTTGCGAGAAATACGGGATCCTTTATCATCCACAGGATGAGGCGCTGATCACGGACCTGTTCCCGGCAGAGGCAAACCAGGATAAATATAATTATTTATTTTTCCGTACTCAGGATGTTTATGAGACCTATCTGGAACTGAAAAAGCGCCAGAAAGAGCTGGAAAGCCAGTGTGGAGGAACAGAAGAAGAACGTTACCAGCTGGCAGCGGATTTTGGTGCACTGCTTTCTTATCCGGAAGAGGGAATACGCAGATTGATTGAAAAAACAAGAAAGGCCAGAAGCTAAATAAAGAAGATAAAGCAGACAGACGGATCATTAAAAACAGACCTGCCGCTACAGCAGGTCTGACTTTAAAACAAAATGATTTTTATCTGTCTCCAGTATCCCTTCTTTTCGCATTTTACTCAATTCCGCTGACATAGCGCTGCGGTCAATGCTTAAATAGTCGGCTAACTGCTGTCTGTTAAAAGGAATATAAAAATCCTGACTTCCTGCTTTGGCGGCCTGGAAGGATAAGTAGGATAACAGGCGGCCCCGGATGGACTTGGACGAGGTGTGGAAGATCCGGCGGGACAGGTTCAAGTTTTTCTGGGAAGAAATATATAAAAGGTTCTGGACCAGGCGGCTGTGATGGGAACAGGCAGAAGGACAGGTGGTCAGTACCCGGCCTGTATCTAAAAACAGGATCCGTGAAGGTTCCGCTGCAATGGCTGATACCATAAGGGGCTCTCCGGGAAGACAGGCATAGCTTTCCGCAAAGGCAAATCCCGGCTCCACGCTTTCCAGGACACTTTTATTGCCCCAGAGGTCATCGTTTTCGATCTGGACCCGGCCGGTAAGGACCAGTCCGATGGAATGGATCACATCTCCGGCGTGGAAGATGATCTCTCCTTTTTCATATTCCTTTTCTTCCGTGCCAAGACACTGGAGCATGGTATCGATCTCCTTAGGGTTAATATTTTTAAATAAGGGTGCATTTTCCAACAGTTTAAGATCCATTTTTTCTCCTTTTGTTGTCAAAACAACATACTTTTGCAGGTGATTGTAGTATATTCCTTATAGAAAGTCAAGGAGGTACAAAAATGATACGCAGGATCGTTCATATTGATGAAGAAAAATGTAATGGCTGTGGCCTTTGTGCTCAGGCCTGTCACGAAAGTGCCATTGGAATGGTAAATGGCAAGGCAAAATTATTAAGAGATGATTATTGTGATGGTTTAGGCGACTGCCTTCCAGCCTGTCCGGCGGGAGCCATTTCCTTTATAGAAAGAGAGGCAGCTGCATATGATGAAGCTGCTGTACTTGAAAATAAGAAGAAAAAGGCTGCGGCAACAGCTCATCCGGCACCTATGGGCGGATGTCCAGGAACCCGTATGCGCCAGATGAACCGCAGAAACCAGGAAGCAGACCAGGCAGAGGAAAATGGCTCCAGCGCAGCACCAGTTACATCCCAGTTAAGCAACTGGCCGGTACAGATCAAGCTGGCTCCGATCAAGGCACCATACTTTGATCAGGCGAAGCTTCTGATCGCAGCAGACTGTACTGCTTATGCCTATGGAAACTTCCATAAGGATTTTGTAAAAGGCAAAGTAACGCTGATCGGATGTCCAAAGTTAGATAACTGCGATTACAGCGAAAAACTCACAGAGATCATTGCTGCCAATGATATCAAGAGCGTCACTTTAGTGCGCATGGAAGTTCCATGCTGCGGCGGTCTGGAGCAGGCGGCTGTCAAAGCTTTAAAGAACAGCGGAAAGTTTATTCCGTGGCAGGTAGTGACCATTTCTATTGACGGTAAGATACTGGATTAATTGTCTCCCCGTCCGGTGGGCGTGGAAAAAATAAAAAGCAAATGGGAAAAGATCATAGCAGGAGGTAACAAGAATGGCATTTATTAAAAATATGGAACACGAAACCGTACTTCCATTAGCAGAGCAGGTAACTGTACAGCCAGGCCAGATCGTCAGCCGTACACTGGCTCAGAACAAGGCTGTAAGCGTAACCTTATTTGCATTTGACAAAGGTGAAGAGATCAGCACCCATGATTCCACAGGTGATGCCATGGTGCAGGTACTGGAAGGAAAAGGAAAGTTTACAGTAGGCGGAAAAGAGCATTTCTGCAGCGCCGGTGACGTTCTCATTATGCCGGCAAAGGTTCCTCACGCTGTTTATGCAGAAGAATCTTTTAAAATGTTATTAACCGTTGTATTTCCAACAGAGCAGGAGTAAAAATGGGACTTCAGGGAGAGAAAAAGTCAGCTGATATTCTTACAGGGGCTTTGATCGGACTTGCCAGGACCACATACAGTCATTTAAAGACAGAAAACACAGACAGGGTGGTAACATGCGCCCTGTCTGTTCTGGTAAGACCGGATGCAGATGAAAAAGACCTTGAGAAACAGTTAGAACAGGTAAGAGCTGAAAAACTGGCTGTTGCCCCGGGATGTGCCGTCTGCGTGGCAAAATGCGGCAATACAGATGACTACGACATGGACCGCATGTGGAAAGGACCGGCCACAGTGCGGGCTCTTAAGATACGCCTGCTTTCCGGCTTAAAAAAGACAGGAAGAGCTGCATTTAAGGCCATAGAAAGGGAAAAAGAAGAGGATGAAGCTTTAAAAAATACCATGGAAGCTCTTTATAAAGGTCTTTTTGTTCTGGCAGAAGACTGGGAGCCGGAGGAGATCCTGCCGGTAATAAACGAAGTAGAGGAAGCAGAGGCCGGCTTTAAACAGTAAAAAAATTTTAAGCTTTGCAAAAAAATGATTGGGTTGAATGGGCAGTGTAAATATGATAAAGTGGTGTGTGTGACGTTTTATGTCTAAATAAAAAGAATCATCTCGAAGGAGATTACCCGTGAAAATACGGGGGGGGGGTAAATAAAGGAGGTAACAAAAGATGCCAAAGCTCAGACAGGAGAACAACAGCAGGGTGAGTATGCTGAAGCATCTTTCCGCTATTCTAGAGAAAAGCGGTGCAATCATATTTGAGTACCATATAAAAACAGATACACTGATACGTTACAATGCCAGATTTGAAGCAGACTGTAAGATTTCCGACTATTGTGCCTTCCTCAAAGACAAGACACGCATTTATCCGGATGACCGTTGGAAGGCCATTGAATTTTACAGCGGGCGTTTGAAGGGCCCCATCGATATTCGCGAAATAGAAGAGGACGGAAGTATTTCCAGAAAACGTCTGGAAACTGTGCTGATCGAAGATGGACAAGAGAATGAAGAGGGATCAGAGGTACTTTTCGGTATGGCCATTGACGTGACCAGTGAGTGGCAGCAGGGGGAGTGCTGCCGGTATGAGCTGAAGGAGTATGAGAAGGGAAGACTCTCTTTTAAAGAATGTCTGGGCTATCCGGAATATGATCAGATTACAGGTCTTCCCTCCTTTAACCGTTTCCGAAATGAACTGGATACAGTGATTGCTTCCGGAAAGGTGAAAGATGGTGTTCTGGTCTATACAGACCTTGAAAATTTCAAATATTTTAATCGTAAATACGGCTATGCAGCGGGAGACCGGCTGCTTCGTGAATTTGCCGGCTGTATTCTTGACAATTTGAATAAGCGTGAAACTGCTATTTTTACGAGAGTCGTGGCAGATCAGTTTATTCTCTTTTATGAAACTGATCATAAAAATACTGTAGTCGATACGATCTGCCGTGTCAACAATGGGTTTATTGAACGTCAGCTGAAAAAATATCCGGATGCCAATCTGCGCCTGAGAAATGGTGTTTATATATTTGACGGGGACTGCAAGGGGGCCTCCTTTGCCATTGATGCTGCCAATTACGCAAGGCGGCAGGTTCGGGCAGATTCGGCTGATACAGTCCGGCTTTTTGATAAAGCCATGGAAGAACAGCAGGAAATGGAAAATGAGATCATCAATGGTATCGATAATGCTATCAAGAACAGGGAGTTTAAGGTATATCTCCAGCCACGCTTTTCAATGGAGACCGAACAGATTGTAGGAGCAGAAACACTGGTACGCTGGCAGCATGAAGACGGCACTTTGCTTTCGCCGGACAGCTTTATTCCTGTTTATGAGAAGAACGGACGCATCATCGATCTGGATCTTTATATGTTTGAAGAAACAGTAAAGCTTTTGGCAAAGTGGAAAAAGCTGGGGATTGCAAAGCATCTGATCTCCATCAATGTTTCTGCTCTGCATGCCAGGGACAGCGATACGATCTGCCGTTATACGGATATTTTGAACAAATACGGGGTAGATCCGTCTCTGATCGAACTGGAGCTGACGGAAACAGCGATGGTAGAAGATTATGACCATGTAAAGCAACTGTTTACGAAGCTGCAGACGGCGGGCTTTAGAACAGCCCTGGATGATTTCGGAGCCGGTTATTCCGTATTAAACACCGTCATTGATATCCCTATCAATACGGTAAAAGTAGACCGGGGATTTATCGGAAATTGCGAGACGACGAACAAGGGGATCTATTTCCTTCGGGAGATCATCAACCTGCTAAAAGGGCTTGGTTATCATATCGTATGCGAAGGGGTTGAGACAACAAAACAGGCAGCCATCCTCAGAAGCACTATGTGTGACGAGGTGCAGGGATACCTGTTCTCCCATCCGGTTCCGGCAGCTGAATTTGAAAAGATGCTGAAGGAGGGGCGGTAGCAGATAACATCATCTGCGCCGCGCCTCCTTCAGCCATGTTACAGCCTTTTTATACTTTTCTTTATTACAGCAGATCTTACCCTTTTCCGGAGAAATTGTCACATTGTAAATGGGCTTGAAAAAATAGTTGAAACTGATTAAACTGATTACATGAATGTATTATATAGAAAGACAACAAATGGGATCTGTGTAGGGCGCTGCTACACATTAGATAACAGACTGGTGATACCGGACACCATAGAGGGATTTCCGGTAACAGAACTGGATACATATACCTTATCCCAGACTGTACGAAGGAGAGAACAGCCACCGGCAGAATATAAAGGAGAGCCGGAAATGTGCGGCGAAGCCCTGGAGGAACTGACGCTGCCAAGGCATCTTAAAAAAGTGGGGGCATATGCCTTTTACAACTGCTTTCATTTAAAGAAGCTTTCCTGCTGCAGTACAGTAAAAGACTGGGGCGCAGGGGTGTTTACCGGCTGCACCCAGATAACAGACCTGGATATCCGTATTTTCCCGGAAGAAAAATCCAGCTTTAAGGAGATCCTTTCCGAACTTCGGCAGATGCTGGTAGTAGACTACCGGGATGAAAAAGGAAAACTTCTGGCAAAACTGATCTTTCCGGAATTTTTTGAAGAATCCATAGAAAATACACCGGCCCGTATTATAATGAGGGAAATGCATGGCTGCGGCCATATGTACCGGTATTGTTTTAACGGCACCGATTTTCAGTTCTGGGAATATGACAAACTGCTGCCAACAGCGGAGATTCTGGAAAGCCCGGATCTGGTATGCCGCATGGCTCTCTATCGTTTGTACTGGCCCAAAGGGCTCACAGAGGAATGGAAAGAAGAATACTGGAAATACATCAAAAAGCACCCGGACGCAGCAGCAAAAGGCCTTGCAGAAAGAGGAGAAAGAGAGATCCTTTCCTGGCTTACAGAGGCAAAAGAGGCTGATGGCCAAATGCTAGAGCAGATGATCCAGGCAACGGCAGGAATGGGCGATGCCCAGGTTTCTGCCATCCTTATGGATGCAAGACATAAGAAAATGGGGGCGCAGGTGGAAGATAAACCGAAGATCCGTACCCGAACCTTTGAATTATAGTCGGAATTATAGTCATAGCTTTCAACGGGAATTGTTCCCGGTTTTCCCGCTTTTGTGGGAAATATATATCAATGTTTTCCCCGCTTTTGCGGGAAGTATATCCCAATGTTTCGCCCCGCCTTCAGGCGGGTGAGTATTATTTAATTTACGGAGGAAAAATCCCATGTCCAAAAAAACAAAAGCACAGGAATTACAGGAGCAGCTTACCTGGTCGGCTCCCCATATTGGAAAAGATGCGCCAGATCATAAAGAAAAAGCCTTTAAATACTGCGAAGGCTACAAACAGTTCCTGAACGCAGGAAAAACAGAGCGTGAATGCGTAAAAGAAGCCGTTCACATGTTAAAGAAAGCAGGCTACAAGCCATTTGACCGTACTGCTTCCTATGAACCAGGTGACAAGGTATATTATGTAAACCGCAGAAAAGCCATTATCGCAACTACTTTCGGCAAAAAGCCAGTATCCGAAGGACTGCGTATCAACGGAGCCCATATTGACTCTCCAAGACTGGATCTGAAGCCAAATCCATTATATGAAAAAGAAGACATTGCTTACTTTAAGACCCATTACTACGGCGGTATCCGCAAATACCAGTGGGGAACCATTCCGTTAGCCATTCATGGTGTTGTTGCAAAGAAGAACGGGGAACTGACAGAAATCTGCATCGGTGAAAAAGAAGATGATCCGGTATTCTGCATCACCGATCTGCTGCCGCATCTGGCTGCAAAGCAGAATGAGCGTCCTTTAAGAGAAGGCTTAAAGGGAGAAGAATTAAACGTTGTTTTAGGTTCTCTTCCATATGAAGGAGAAGACATCAAAGATGCAGTAAAACTGTCCATTCTGGCTCTCTTAAATGAGCAGTACGGCATTAAGGAAAAAGATTTCTTCCGTGCGGAATTTGAACTGGTTCCTGCTGTAAAAGCAAGAGATATCGGTTTAGACCGCAGCCTCATCGGCGCATATGGCCAGGATGACCGTGTGTGCGCATACACAGCCCTGACTGCTGAGATCGACACCAAGAAGCCGGAGCATACCACAGTGACCATTTTAACCGATAAAGAAGAGACCGGTTCTGACGGAAATACAGGTCTGAATTCCGATTACGTCCTTCATTATATAGAAGATCTTGCTTCTATGGAAAATGTACCGGTACGTGATGTATTAAAGGCTTCTTTATGCTTATCTTCCGATGTAAATGCAGCTTATGACCCAACATTCCCGGATGTATACGAAGCACGTAATTCCAGCTATATCAACAAAGGCTGCGTTCTTACCAAATACACCGGCGCAAGGGGAAAAGGCGGCTCCAATGACGCCAGCGCAGAGACCATGGCAAAAGTCATCGGCATTATGGAAGATGCAGGTGTTTACTGGCAGGCAGGTGAGCTTGGGGCAGTAGATGCAGGCGGCGGCGGCACCATTGCCAAGTTTGTAGCTCACATGGATGTGGATACAGTAGACTTAGGTGTGCCGATCCTTTCCATGCATGCTCCTTTTGAACTTTCTTCTAAATTTGATGTTTATTATACATACAAAGCCTTCAAAGCTTTTTATGCATAAGGGCTTTTTTTTCCCGGCCGTGTATGGTATAACTATGTACAACGCTTGCTTAAAGTCTATTTTTGTATTCTGGAGACGGACAAAAATATTCCGAGAGAACATTATATAAGCGAAATGAGTGAAAAGAAAAGGACATGCAATTATGAGAAAACTGAAATTATTTTGTCTGTGCGGTCTGACTGCAGCAGTTTTAATGACCGGATGCGCAGGCAGCACGGATACTACAAACGTAAATCTTGGTTCTGCAACTGTTTCTGAATACAGAGGCGTAAAAGTCAATGTGGCAGCTCCGGAAGTAACAGATGATGAAGTTGACCAGAAGATCCAGACCAACCTGAACCAGAACCCAAATGAAGTAGAAGTAGACAGAGCTGCAAAAGACGGCGACATTGTAAACATCGACTACAAGGGAACAAAAGACGGAGAAGCTTTTGACGGCGGTACAGCAGAAGGTCAGGACTTAACTCTTGGTTCTGGCTCTATGATCGATGGTTTTGAAGATGGACTGATCGGTGCAAAAAAGGGCGAGACAAAGACATTAAACTTAACGTTCCCGGAAGATTACAGCGAAGAGTCCTTAGCAGGTCAGGCAGTTGTATTTGAAGTAACCATTAATTCAGTAAAAGAAAAGCAGGATGCAGTATTAGATGATGCATTTGTACAGAGAACTTCTGATTACCAGACAGTAGATGAGTACAAGGACAGCATCCGTGCTGACCTGTTAGCCCAGAAGCAGAAGACGGCAGAACAGGAAATGGAACAGGACGTTCTTCAGGATGTGATCGATGGTTCTGATTTCAAGTTCTCCAGAAATGGTTTATCTGTACGTTACAATCAGATGTTAAAGCAGTATACCAACCAGGCTAAGATGTACGGAATGACTCTTTCCCAGATGGCACAGGCTAATGGTATGGATGAAGCCGGATTTAAGGAATACATCTATTCTTCTGTAAAAGAAGCAGCAAAGAAAGAGATCGTTGTAAAAGATATTGCAGCAAAAGAAGGCCTTGATAATATTACTGACGAGGATATTGAAGCATTTGCACAGGCAAATGGAGCAACCAAGGATACTTTAGTAAGCCTTTACGGGGAAGATACTGTAAAAGAACAGGTACTTCAGGATAAAGTATTAAGATTTTTAGCTTCCAACGCTGACAACGAAGCAGAAAATCCTGCAAAGCTGTCTGAGCGTGAAGTAACTGTTACGGCAACTGAAACTGCAGCAGCAGAAGAGACTTCTGCAGAGGAAACAAGTGCAGCAGAGGAATCTTCTGAAGAAGAGACCACTGAGGCAGAGACCACAGAAGCAGAAACAACCGAAGGAACTACAAAGGCAAACTAATATTATTTCAAAACCGATAAGGAGGATATTATACATGCAGCTCTTAAAAGACAGGATCCGTAAGGACGGCAAGATCAAAGCAGGAAATGTGCTGAAAGTAGACAGTTTTTTAAATCATCAGATGGATATTAAACTGTTTGGTGAGATCGGAAAGGAATTCAAACGCAGATTTGCGGATGTGGAAGTAAACAAGATCCTTAC
Organism: Agathobaculum sp.; assembly: GCA_963611035.1. Lineage (GTDB taxonomy): Bacteria > Bacillota > Clostridia > Lachnospirales > Lachnospiraceae > Enterocloster. The sequence goes on along the minus strand of CAVDQU010000046.1, from coordinate 8,047 downwards.
CATCGAGGCTTCCGGAATCGGAATTGCATGTATTGTAGCCCAGTATTTTGATGTTCCTGTTGTATTCGCAAAGAAAACACAGACCAAGAACATTGCAGGTGAAGTTTATACTTCCAAGGTAGAATCTTTTACCCACGGCAGAGTATATGACATCATCGTATCCAAGGAATTCCTTGGAAAGGGCGATAAAGTGCTTCTTATCGATGATTTCCTGGCAAATGGAAAGGCCCTGGAAGGTCTGGCAGCTTTAGTAAGAGATTCCGGCGCTGAATTAGTAGGTGCTGGTATCGTGATCGAAAAAGGCTTCCAGGTAGGCGGCGATCTGATCCGTTCCGAAGGCATCCGTCTGGAGTCACTGGCTATTGTTGATAGCATGGATGAGGAGACAGGAACCATTGTTTTCAGAGATGATGAATAATAACAGAACAAAAGCTTTATTTTATGATATTGACGGAACCCTCCTGTCTGAAAAGACGCGGAGGGTTCCTGGCAGTGCGAAAGAGGCACTGAAACAGGCAAGAGAAAAGGGACATATGGTCCTGATCAATACAGGCCGTGTTTATCCACATCTGTCCCAGATCCGCTCCCAGGTGGACGCAGACGGCTTCCTTTGCGGCTGCGGTACTTATGTGAGAGTCAATGATGAGGTATTGTATCATCATGTGATCCCCCATGGGAGAGGCCTGGAGATCAAACGGGCTATTGATGAATGCGGATTAGACGGCGTTTTAGAAGGCCTTGGCGGCTGCTATATGCATAAAAATCCATCCAGACTTCCTCAGGTAGAGCGTGTGAAACAGTCTGTTAAGACTTCTGGTTGTCCTACACCATGCTTCTGGGAAGATGATGACTTTGATTTTGATAAGTTTTATATCGGTTCTGATGAGAAAAGCCGCTGCAGGGAGCTTTTTGGAAGAATGCCTGATATGGAGATCATTGACCGGGAAAGAGGCTTTTTTGAGTGTATCCCAAGAGGCCATTCCAAGGCAACAGCCATTGATCTGGTGTTAAAACACTACGGCATTGCAAAAGAAGATGCCTATGTGTTCGGAGACAGCAGCAATGACCTTTCCATGTTCCAGTACGCACAAAACTGTGTGGTCATGGGAGCTCACAGTCCTGTGTTAGAGCCATATGCCACATTTATCACAAAAACAGTAGAGGATGATGGGATCGCCTATGCTATGAAAGAGCTGGGGATCATATAAACTATGAAACGAAAAACCTGGATCGTCAGTGCCCTGATGTATGCCCTTGTATTTCTGGTATGCTTCGGGGTATTGCACGTTTTTAAGAAGATAACAACTGCCGGGGACAGCACAGAATATACTACAGAGGCTGCGGCAGATACAGATATTGAAATAGACGGGTCAGACGGTACAGAACCTGATAAAGACCATAAAAATGACGGAAATGATAAAATAGGGCCGTCAGAAGATACAGAAGAAATACCAGAGGAAAATGGCGGGGGAAAAGAAGACCATATCCGCCGTGAGACCGGCTATAAAGGCTGGAAGAAGACCATAAAGCAGGTATGGCCTGAGGTGCCGGAAGAAGAGCCTTACACGCCGCCAAAGATCATCCAGGCAACGGATGTTCATTACCAGAGCGCCTCTGCGGAAGATGACGGCGCTGCTTTCCGGCTGTTTGTAGAGCGGTGTGACGGCAAGGTGGTAAAATATCTTCCCCAGCTTTTAGACGCTTTTATGGATCAGGTGATCGCAGAAAAGCCTACCGCCCTGGTGCTCAGCGGCGATATCACCATGAACGGGGAAAAGATCAACCATGAGGAACTGGCAGACCGTCTCCACAAGGTGCAGGACGCCGGTATACCGGTTCTGATCATTCCGGGAAACCATGATATCAATAATCCCAATGCAGCTGTTTATTTTGGAGATGAGAAAACCTCCACAGACAGTATAACACCGGAGGAATTTTATAATATTTATCATATGTACGGCTACGATCAGGCCATCAGCCGGGACAGCGCTTCTTTAAGCTATGTATATCAGCTGGATGAAAGAAACCGCCTTCTTATGCTGGATTCCTGCCAATATGAGCCAAGAAATATGGTAGAAGGCCGGATCAAAGAAGAAACTTTGGAGTGGATGGATGAGCAGTTAGAAAAGGCGAAAGAAGACGGGATGCAGATCCTTCCTATTGCCCACCATAACCTTCTGGCCCAGAGCCGTATGTACACCACCCAGTGTGCCATGGAAAACAATGGGGAAGTGATCGAACTGCTCCAGAAATACAAGATCCCCCTGTTTTTAAGCGGCCATCTTCATGTACAGAGGATCCGCAAGCACAAGGCAGAGCCGGGAGTAGCAGATGACGCCTATGGTATCCAGGAGATCATCACTGATTCCATGAGCATTCCGCCCTGCCAGTACGGCATTTTGCAGTGGAAAGAAGACGGAAGCATGGAATATTCCACAGAGTCTGTGGATGTATCTGCCTGGGCGAAACGGACAGAACAGGAAGACACCAACCTGCTGGATTTTGAAACATGGTCCGAAAACTACATCCAGAAGCTGATCGCAGATCAGATCGGCGGAGTAGTGCGAAATGTAGGAAGAGAAGTCCAGAGGTCTATGGCAGTGACTTACGCAGATGTGTATATTGATTACTATGCAGGTCGCAAGATCGATGCCAAAGGTGTGAGAAGCTCCGAAGGATACACCTGGTGGGAGAGAAACCTGCCGGACAGTTATCTGTTAAAAGAATTAAATTCCATGATCAATGATGCAGACCGGGATAACAATTATCTGCTGCTTCCGGAGGATACGATCCTGGAAGAACGGTATACCTGGAAGGAGGCTACGGCTTCTGAGGCTAGTACATCAGAGGCAGGTCGTTAGAGAAACCGGCCGAAAAGATCGTTCAGTCCGCTGCAGCATCTGAATAATAGTCAGCAAGCATAAGATCAACCATACGCCCATAGCTTAAGACACCATCTGTCTGGCTGTGGGCTTTTAAATATGTATCATTTACTTTCGTAGACACCTCTGCCGTCTTTCCTTCAAAACGATCCCAGAAAACGTTATTTTCTTCCAGATCTTTTCTGGCCTTTTCATCTAATTTTCTATAAAGTTCAATAAAACGTTCATAATCTGCCTTCGCCAGAGCATTTCCTGCATACACCCAGCCGGTGAGATAACCGCTGTAGCGAAAATCCTTATCCTCTGAGCCGATACAGGCCAGGTATCCGATAAAATTCGCCTCATCTTCCCGCATGTAACCCTTTAAATGGGACAGCTCATGGCAGATAGTATGTGGAATGTTGTAGGCGGGTATTTCGCTGTTATAGTTCGCTTCCACGGTAAAAGGAGAGTAGACACCGGTCAACTGCTGGACAGATAAAAGCCTTGGATTGATCAAAGGTTTTGGATATGGATACCTGCCGCTAAACTGGGGATATTGATCCGCCAGTCTTTTCATGGCTTTCTGGCCTTCTTTTCCCATTCTTTGAAGATAGGAGAAGTTCTTAAAATAAGAGAGATTTCCGGCATCTGACCGGCCGTTATCTGCCGTATTTGGTACGTTTTCATTTACTTTGTCTATCAGGTCGCTGCAAAGAGCATAAAGCTCATCTGTAGAATGGGACTGGATCACAAAACCAGCTTCATAGGAAAAAGAATTCCTGTAATAATTAATGCCGCAGTTGACGGTAAATAAGAAAAACAGGAGAGAAACTGTAAAAAAGGCTCCGTTAAGCAGGAATAAAGGCTTTTTAAACCATCGGATAAGGCTGAATAGGATAAAACATAACAATAAATACAGTCCCACTTCAGATACGGAAAAAGGAAAGATCCCGAAAATACGTGCAAACAGCCCTTTCAAAACGGGATAAACCGTCACAGAATAAGCCTGGGCAAAGCCAGGGATCTTTCTGGCACAAAGACTTAATAAAACCGAAAGGATGCTCATGATAACACCGGCTGTAAATATTTTTTTCAAGTTCACGACCTCCTTCAAATGATTGCGGATACCCTCTATTATAAATGCTTTTGCCTTGACTGAAAAGCCGGTTTCATCTACAATATAATGGACCCAGAGGAAAAACAAGCGACGCCAAAGGTGGCATTTGTTTTAGTTATATAAATATAAAAGGGGAAACCATTATGGGATATCAGGACGATTATGTAATGCGGACCATCAGCGATTTAGTCCGCGCCATTGCCAGACTGGCACTGGGAAAAAATGAGATCAATTATGCCCTCCCTGATGCAGAGGACAAATACAGCGACACCGACCGCATTTTCCGGAAACTGCGTGATCTGGTAGACGCAGGTGAGATCAACGAAGCAGAAAACCAGCTTTACGAAAATCTGGATGAGAACGATACAGAACATCTGGAAATGGCACTGACTTTCTATATGTATTTAAACCAGTTAGATGATGATACACTTTTCATGGCAAATTACTCCAGAGAAGAGATCGTAGAAGGCATCAACAGTGTCAGCGCAAGCTTTGGCATTACAGGATTTGAAAATTTCGTAGATACGACCATGGTTTAGCCAGGCAGCGTCACGGATTACAGATATCCGCAAAACTTACTGGCGTGACCGCAGGAAACACAGGGGGCTGCTGCAGGATGCCTTAAAATTTTGCAGCGGCCCCTTGTGGCGGATATAAGAAAACGGACATGTTGCCTGACGGTAACATCGCCATGAATGAAAGAGGACATCCATGGAAATAAAAGAAGAGTGTCTGGCCTATCTGGGGCAGTATTATAAAGATCTGTTTTTTGGAACAGCCAATAAACGATACCGCTCCATGACAGGCGCAGACTTAAGACACCGCCTAAACCGTTTAAGCCAGGAGACCTTAAACGGGGTGGAAAAACCAAATGAATTAAACGATATCCATGCCATGTTTGCAAAAGTGTGCGCCTATCTCATGCACAAGGAAGAACGTTTAAAACCAGGACCGGCTCTGGACCAGCTAAAAGAAAACTGGAAAAAAATGGAAGATTTCTGCACCATGCTGGCAGCGAAAGATATGGAATACCTGCCGGAGCTGACAGAAGAAGAGCTGGAGCATGTATTAAAAATGCAGGGCATCCGCCGCTATCTTTTGACTAACTCCTTAGAGCGTGCCTACCAGCTGTTTTATCTTCCCAAAACCATAAAAAGGGGAATAAAAGAGTCTGTAAAACGCCGTCCGGAGGACGAATATCCGGAAACCAGGGCCATGAAACGCCGCTTTATCCTTCATATCGGCCCCACCAACAGCGGAAAGACCCACGACGCCTTAGAACGGTTAAAAACAGCTTCCCACGGCGCTTACTTTGGACCTCTAAGACTTCTGGCTTTGGAAGTCTATGACCGGTTAAACAGCGAAAATATCCCCTGTTCCATGATAACCGGGGAAGAAACACTGGAAGTAGCAGGCGCCAGCTGCCAGGCATGTACGGTGGAAATGTTAAACGAGCACGAATATTTTGACGTAGCCGTAGTAGACGAGTGCCAGATGGTAGCAGATCCATACAGAGGCCACAACTGGACCAGAGCCGTTTTAGGGCTTCGGGCAGATGAGATCCACCTGTGCATGGCACCGGAGGCAGAAGATATTATTGTACAGATGATCAAACGGTGTGGAAACACCTTTAAGATCGTCCGTCATAAGCGAAATACCAGGCTGACTTTAGAAGAAAAGCCGTACTCTCTGAAGAAAGACTTAAAAAAGGGCGATGCCCTGATCGTATTTTCCAAGAAATCCGTACTGGCTCTGGCAGCTCATCTGGAAAACCAGGGAGTCCACTGCAGCGTTATCTACGGAAGTCTGCCGCCAGCCACCAGAAGAGAGCAGGTGCGCCGGTTCCTTGAAAAAGAAACAGAAGTAGTTGTCAGCACAGATGCCATTGGAATGGGCCTAAATCTGCCCATCCGCCGTATCGTTTTCATTGAGACCCGGAAATTTGACGGCGTAGGCCGCAGAAGCCTTCTACCGGAGGAGATCAAACAGATCGCAGGCCGTGCGGGACGCTTTGGCCTTTATGACGAAGGTTTTGTGGCCGTTTTAGACGATCTGGAATTAATAAAAGACGGACTGGAACGGCGGCCGATCCCTATTATGAAAGCCTACATCGGTTTCCCGGAACAGCTGTTAAAACTGCCAGCTGAGATCGATATACTGGTAAAAATATGGGCCAGTATGGAAACACCGTCTATTTATGAAAAAATGGAAGTGGATGAGCTTCTTGCGCTGTATGTAAGCTTTGAGCATGTGCAGCGGGATCATATGGATGAATTTTCAAAAGAAGAGATCTACAAGCTGATCACCTGTTCTGTGGACATTGACAATAAACTGGTCATGGATCTGTGGAAAGACTACTGCAGAGACTATCGGAATGTGGAAGAATTACAGTTCCCCTACAGTCCGGGACCGGATCTGTATGATCTGGAAAGCTATTATAAAATGCTGGATCTGTATTTCCAGTTTTCCAGAAAAGTGGGACTGCCCATCCAGGAAGAAAACCTGATAGAAGAGCGCAGGAATACAGAAGAAGAGATCAGCCGCATCTTAAAGACAGAATGTGCCAGCTACACCCGGAAGTGTACTATCTGTGGAAGAGAACTTTCCTGGGATTATCCATTTTCCATCTGCGAACGCTGTTTTGAGCGTGGGAAAAGAGGATCATTCAGGTAGAAGAAAATTAGACTCCAGCTTTGCTTTCCTGTTATCGGCGGTATCTCCTTCCTGCTTTATGGTATGATCGGAACCTCCGGTCTGCGTATCCTGGTAGACTCAAAAGTAGACTACTCCAAAGAGATACTGGCAGACGGATGTTATATAATGTTATATCCGCTTTACCAGTATCTCTTTCGTATATTCTTCCCGTATTGCCACCACCCGTCTGCGTATCCTGTATACACACAGCTGCCGGGCCGGGCTTTTTAGCAGGCAGGTGACGGCTTCCCCATACAGAAAGCCGCTCCGTCCTAACATTTCTCTTACATCTGCCTCTGAAATGATCCACACCACCTCAGCCGCTTCCCCTTCGCGCAGGCCGGATAAAGGTTCAACCACAGTTTCACATCCAATATTCCCACTCTTTTAAATATATGTGGGTCAAGGCCGGCTATATGATGCCGTATCACAACTTATGCCCTCATATCATCATTGTAAACTAACCCAATCTCCACCTTTTCATCAATATTCATAGAATCTTCCCGCACATTACAGTCATACGCCAGAATATGTACCCCGGCTGCAGCAGCCGCCCGCAGGGCATCCCCGAAAGCCTTGTGTGTCTCATCATTGGGATAAAATTTCCGTATTCCCTTCATTTGGATCACAAGGAGCAGAAAAGTCTCAAAACCGTCCTTTTTTGCCTGTACCAGTCCATTTAAATGCTTTACTCCCCGGACCGTAGGCGCATCTGGAAAAAATACATTTCCATCCTTTTCCAGCGTTACGCCTTTCACTTCCATAAATGCAGGAACTGTTTTATCGGTCACATTATCCTTCAGATCAAAAGCCAGATCAAACCGGGAATCTCCATGGGTAACTTCTCTCCGCACATTCGTTGGAATTCCAACGTTTTCCAAAGAAATCCCTTTCGCCTCTTTCTCCCGTATCCATTCCAAAGCCGCCTGGTTCGGTGCCTGAGAGTCCATATTGATCAGCAGATCCCCTTTATAAACTGCAATCAGGTCATACTCTGTCTTCCGCTTCATTTCCTTTGCTTTGGGATGAAATTCCAGGACCACCCTACATCCAGGCACCAGAAGTTCCTGGCAGCGGCCTGTATTTTTCACATGGCAGGTCTTAACACCCCCGTCCACCTCCACATAGGCAATAAAACGGTTGGGGCGCTTTAAAAATATTCCGGTTACTATATTATCATAGGTCATAAATAGATTACCTCCAATGATGTCCAGTATTTTGCTCTGCTACCAGTATAGCATACTCCCGGGACTCTAAAAAAACTTTTTTATATTGCGGCACGCATTGAAATATGTTACACTTTTCCCAAAATAAATGTTACAGTTCAGCCATGCGCTGGTTTGGGTGAGAAAGCGTGTTGCAAGCTTGCTTG
>CAVDQU010000045.1:0-17386 GCA_963611035.1 Agathobaculum sp. | reverse complement strand
AGTATATGGCCTTTTCGGGCAATATTTTTAAATAATTTTTAATATATTTAATAGTTTGTTCACTTTTTAAGGGAGATTTTATGCTATACTCATACATAAAGTGCGTAAAAAGGCGCACAGGAAACAGGGCGCGTGAAAGGCGTGCTTGTGAATGTACTTAGCAATAACAGGAGAAATAACCATGAGTGAAAATAAGGATTACGTATCCCGTCTGAATAAGGCGAAAAGAAAACGAAATCAGAAATGGGATCCTAGGTATCTTTTGATGGCTCTGGCGGCAGTGGTACTGATCGGTATCATTGTGTTGGCAGTGGTAAATGTAAAGTCAGCTGTTTCCGACCGGGTGGCAGGAAAAAGCAGTGAAACGGTCATTGACGAACCGGGGACCGGGCTGGAAGCAGCCAGTGCCTCCAACGCTGCAAAAGAAGAGGAAGAAAAAGCCAAAGAAGAGCAGGAGATACAAAGCGCCATTGACGCTTACCAGAATCTGGGTATTGTCCAGGTGTCTGGCTATGTAAATATCCGTGAAACTCCGGATATGAAGGGAAATATAATAGGAAAGATCTCAGGAGACGGTGCCTGCGAGGTCCTGGGAGAAGAAGGCGAATGGAGCCATATCACCTCCGGCGGCATTGAAGGCTATATCAGCAGCCAGTACCTGGTAACAGGAGATGAAGCAAAAGAGCTGGCAAAAGGTCTTGTAAAGAAACGAGCCATTATCATGACAGAAAATGACAATCTGAATATCCGAAGCGAAGCAAGCAAAGATTCAGATATCGTAGGTCAGGCCCTTCCGGCAGAACGCTATGAAGTTCTTTCTGAGGAAGATGGTTGGATCCAGATAAACGGTGGTTATATCTCCGCTGATTACTGTGAGGTAAAATATGCTTTAAATGAGGGCCGCAAGCTGGATCTGAAAGCACAGGCTATCAACCAGTATGATAATATTGTTATCTTTAAGGGAACTGGTTATATGAACGTACGCAGCACACCGGAAGATAAGGGAGAAGATAATGTGATCGGTAAGCTGACCAGCAAGGCAGCCGGTGACATTATCGAAAGTATAGATGGCTGGTATAAGATCAAATCCGGCACTGTAACAGGTTATATTGCAGCCAGACCCGATCTGGTTGCCACTGGTCAGGAAGCAAAGGATCTGGCAATGCAGAATGCCACCCAGATGGCCATTATCACTACAGATGTATTAAATGTCCGTGTGGAGCCAAATACAGAGTCCAAGATCTGGACTCAGATCGTCAAAGATGAACGTTATCCGGTAGTAGACCAGCAGGATGGCTGGGTACAGATTGATCTGGGCTCTGTAGATGAAGAAGACGGAGGACAGGACGGAGATGAAAAGGCGTATATTTCTACCCGTGACAATAATGTAGAAGTGCGCTATGCCTTAAACGAAGCTATCAAGTTCACTCCTGCAAAGGATAATGGTTCCGGTTCCTCCAAGAATGGCGGCTCCAGTTCCAAGCAGTCCCGCCGTTCACAGCTTGTAAACTATGCGCTTCAGTTCGTAGGAAATCGCTATGTATGGGGCGGAACCAGTCTGACCAATGGTGTTGACTGTTCTGGCTTTACCATGAGAGTTATGGAGAAATTTGGCGTATCTCTGCCACATTATTCCGGTTCCCAGGCACAGATGGGCAAGAAAGTCACCTCAGCTACTATGCAGCCAGGAGACCTGATCTTCTATGCAGGCAGTAACGGCAAGGTAAACCATGTAGCTATCTATATTGGAAATGGCCGTATCGTCCATGCAGCCAGCCGCAGAAGCGGTATTAAGACCTCTACCTGGAATTACCGTACACCGGTAGCCATCCGAAATATGTTAGACTAAATAAACTAATAAATAGAATAAAAACTGGAAAGACTGTCCTTATGTAACTGGGAATACAGATACAGAAAGGACGGTCTTTTTTATGGGTAAAAATCAGAAAAATAGAAAGATAACAAAATGGGAAAATAAAGCAGCAGCCCCGTCACGGGAGCAAAAACTGCAGGAAAAAGAAATTGAAGAAAAAGAAGATACCCACCTGAAAAACTGGGGACAAATGACTTTAGAGGGAAATGAAGGAAAACGGCGGATCCACCTGCTTTCTATCATTGGAGAGGTAGAAGGTCATGAAAATGCTTCAGGAAATGCCAAAACTACCAAATATGATCATGTTCTTCCGGCGCTGGCACGGATCGAAGACGATGCAGATATTGAAGGAATGCTGGTCCTTTTGAATACCTCCGGAGGTGATGTTGATGCAGGACTTGCCATTGCAGAGATGATCGCCTCTATGAGTATCCCGGTGGTTTCCCTGGTTCTTGGGGGCAGCCATTCCATTGGAGTTCCTCTGGCCGTGGCTTCTGATTATTCTTTTATTGTCCCTTCCGGTACTATGATGGTACATCCGGTACGCATGAGCGGTATGGTTATTGGTACGGCCCAGACCTATGAATATTTTGAGATGATACAAGACCGTATTTTAAATTTTGTATCTACTCATGCAGATATTGCTTATGACCAGTTAAGGGCGCTGATGCACAATACAAAAATGCTTACAAGAGACTTAGGAACGGTGCTGGTAGGTCAGGAGGCAGTGGATGTGGGGCTGATCAATGAGGTAGGCGGGATCAGAGAGGCATTAAAAAAGCTGTATGAAATGATCGATGAACGAAGCACAAAAAAACAGGGGTTTTAATTTTTAACCGGGCAGTGTAAACTATAAAAAGAGAGTGGTACGCCTGCAGGCTTATTATAAATCGTGGTACAGGAAGCAGGTGGAGGGGAGGATATTATGAAGATTTTTGACTTACACTGCGATACCATTGAAGCATTAAAAAAGAATAATGAAACCTTTGACAACAGCACCACCCAGTTTACCATGAAAGGTCAGGAAAAGCTGGAAAAGGCGGTGCAGTTTCTTGCTGTATGGCTGCCGGACCGCTTAAGGGGTAAAGAAGCTGTGGACTTTACCAACGGATATTATGAATATATGAAAGAAGCCGTAGGAAAAGTGTCAGACCGGGCGGCTTTGGTAGAAGATATGTCCGATCTGGATACTATTTTAAAAGAAGGAAAATGGGCCTTTATCCGTTCCATTGAAAGCGGGGCCGCATTAGGGGGAAAACTGGAAAATGTGGACCGTTTTGCAAAGCTGAATTTTAAGATGATGACACTGACCTGGAACGGGATCAATGAACTGGGAAGCGGTTCTCAGTCAGAAATGGGCCTTACAGACTTTGGAAAAGCAGTGGTCCGCCGTATGGAAGAAGTGGGGATGATCGTGGACTGTTCCCATTTAAATGATGCTGGTTTTGAGGATCTGTTAAACTGCTCTACAAAGCCGTTTGTAGCTTCCCACTCTAATTTAAGGTCTTTATGCGGTCACAGCCGTAACCTGCGGGATGACCAGTTTAAGGAGATCGTGGCAAGAGGGGGACTTTGCGGCATTAATATTTACTCTAAATTCCTTTCAGATCCAGATGACCTGGGAGCAGGACAGAAAGAACAGCTGCTTCGCCTTATTGACCGTATGTTAGAGCTGGGAGGAGAAGATGTGATCGCCTGGGGCATGGATTTAGACGGCGGTGTGACCTGTGATCCTTCTATTGGAACACCTTACGGCGCAGCTGCCTATGGGGAATACCTGGTGGAACATGGAATCAGCCGTAAAATAGTGGATAAACTTTCCTTTGATAATGCCTATCGGTTTTTTACGAAAGTTTTGTAAAGATCAAAAGCGTTGCAAATCTTACGAATTTTTTGTATACTGTTAATGGTCCTTATTTTTAGAGAACATATGTTCTTTGAAGCGGGGTATGAAAATAGGAGGCTATGATCTGTGGCTGATTCAGTAAAGAAACAACAGGGGAAAACGGGAAAACCAGGAAGACCAAAGGGAAGTACCACAAAAAAAGAGACAACAGGAAGCAGCAGAGGAAAAAAACAGAGCACTGCATCTGCAGGGAAGAGCAGTTCTTCCAGGCGGGGACAGGAACCTGTTTATGAAGAAGATGATATGGGATTTATGAGGGCAGAAGTGATCATTATCTGCTCTTTTGCTGTTGCCATCCTTTTATTTTTAAGCAATTTTGGTTTGTGCGGTATGGTAGGTGAGATCTTAAAGAGCGTGCAGTTGGGATTGTTCGGTATTTTAGGATATCTGCTACCGCTGCTTATTTTTATAGGCACCTGCTTTCATTTATCAAACCAGGGAAATATCCATGCAGCTATTAAATTAGGAGCAGTGATCGTTGCTGTGATCACACTTTGCGGATTATTGCAGCTGCTTTTTGGAAAGATGCCTGAAAGCGGTTCAATCACACAGTTTTATGCAGATGGGGCATCCGGGATTCCAGGCGGCGGCCTGGTAGGCGGAGCTTTAGCTTCTGCCCTTATGTTTTTTGTAGGAAGAGCCGGCGCCTATCTTGTATTTCTGGTGCTTCTTATTATATGTATGGTATGTATTACAGGAAAGTCCTTTGTATCTGCTGTAAAGAGCGGCGGTGACCGGGCTTACCAGTATGCAAGAGAGGACATGGATAGACGAAAAGAGATCCGTGCCCAGAAAGTGGAAGAGAGAAAGCTTTTGCGGGAGGAACAGAGATTCCGCGGTGTCAACTTAAATGCTACCAGACTGACTGCCATGGAAGAAGGCAGACGCCCTGTTCCAGAAGATGCAGAGTATGATGAGGAAGCTTTTAATGAAGAAGTAGCTGAAAAGTCTGCAGCAAAAGGACATGTACCAGAGAAAAACGTTGCAGATGAAGGGTCATATACGGACTTCCTGGACGATGAGGCAGAAGAGGAGCAGATAGAAGAAAAGCCGTCTGCTACGGGCAAAAACAGAGTAGTCTATGAGGAAGAAGAGGAGATGCCTTCTCCTGCAGATGAGTTCAGAGGACGGATCCAGATGCCTGCGGGCTATGATAAGCCAAAGGATGAAGCACAGGCTTTAGCAGATGAACTGGAAGCCCAGTATGAAACCATCCATGTACCAAAAGACAGAAGAACTTTAGAGGAAATGGAGATCCCGGCTCCTGATTTCTCTTCTGGACGGGCTACTGCCTGGGAACAGAAGGTATCTGCTGTTTCCGGAAAGCCAGTGCCGGAGGAAGAACCGGTACCGGAAGCACTTCATACAGTGCCGGTAGAAGAAGCACCATGGGATGAAGATATTTCAGAGGAAACAGTCAGTCTCTCTGATATTGAAAAAGAAGATGAGGCAGAAAATGTATATGATGAACATGATGGGTATGAGGAAAATACTCATGCTTCTCGGATGGTGAATACTGAGGAAAAATCTCAGACAATATATGCAGATATAGAGGATGACACAGAAGAATCCCCATGGGATCCCAAACTGGATGACAGCATGTCTCCGGATCCTGTTATGGCAGCTTCCGGTGCAATCTGTGTTTCAGAAGCAACAAAACAGGTAGTGACTGCGTCTGGGAAGGTGATCGAGGCAGAGACAGATCTGTTAAAGAAGAAGTTAGAGAGTACAAGAGCGGCAGAGGCAGCAGCGGCTGCACCAAAGCCAGATCCATTTATGGCACCCAGATCTTCTAATGTAAAGGCAACTATTACAGAGTCGGAAGGCGAGTCCGCAGAGTCCGTTGCCAAAGAGATCGCAAAGCAGGAAGTAGAAAAAGAATACATATTCCCGCCTACAGATTTGTTAAAGAAGCCGGTGCACAATAACAATGCTTTTTCTGAGAATGAATATAAGGCTACAGCCATTAAACTGCAGCAGACACTCCATAACTTTGGCGTTGGCGTTACGGTTACCAATATCAGTTGCGGTCCTTCTGTTACCCGTTATGAATTATTGCCGGAACAAGGAGTAAAGGTCAGCAAGATCGTAGGCCTGACAGATGATATCAAGTTAAGCCTTGCAGCAGCGGATATCCGTATTGAGGCTCCGATCCCAGGCAAATCTGCGGTAGGTATCGAGGTGCCAAATAAAGAGAATAATATTGTATACTTAAGGGAGCTTCTGGACTCTGACTCATTTAGAAACCATAAATCCCGCCTTGCGTTTGCCGTTGGTAAGGACATTGGTGGTCAGGTAGTTGTTACAGATATTGCCAAGATGCCTCATCTTTTGATTGCAGGTGCTACCGGTTCCGGTAAGTCTGTATGTATCAACACTTTGATCATGAGCATTATCTTTAAATCCGATCCAAAGGATGTAAAGATGATTATGGTGGATCCGAAGGTGGTAGAATTGAGTGTATACAATGGTATCCCCCATCTACTGATCCCGGTTGTTACAGACCCTAAGAAGGCTTCCGGCGCTTTAAACTGGGCCGTTGCAGAAATGACGGACCGCTATAAAAAGTTTGCGGATTGTAATGTAAGAGATATAAAGGGATACAATGAGAAAATCAGTAAGTTGGCAGATATTCCGGAAGAACAAAAGCCGAAGAAACTGCCTCAGATCGTTATTATTATCGACGAGTTGGCAGACCTTATGATGGTTGCACCGGGAGAGGTAGAAGATTCCATTTGCCGTCTGGCTCAGTTAGCCCGTGCAGCAGGTATCCATCTGGTGATTGCTACCCAGAGACCGTCTGTAAACGTCATTACCGGTCTGATCAAGGCGAATGTACCGTCCAGAATTGCCTTTGCTGTTTCTTCCGGTGTGGATTCGCGTACGATTATCGATATGAACGGTGCGGAAAAACTTCTTGGAAAGGGCGATATGCTCTTTTATCCGGCAGGGTTCCCGAAACCTCAGCGTGTTCAGGGCGCCTTTGTATCAGATGAAGAAGTAGGCCGTGTAGTAGAGTTTTTAACAGAACAGGGATTGACGGCCCAGTATAGCGAAGATGTGATGAGCAGTGTGGCTGCGCCGTCTTTAGATGGCGGCAGTTCATCAGCAGGACGGGATGAATATTTCGCCCAGGCAGGTAAATTTATCATAGAAAAAGATAAGGCATCCATCGGCATGCTCCAGAGAGTCTTTAAGATCGGCTTTAACCGTGCGGCCCGTATTATGGACCAGCTGGCAGAAGCAGGCGTAGTGGGAGAAGAAGAAGGAACCAAACCAAGAAAAGTGTTAATGAGCCCGGAGCAGTTTGAAGAACTGCTTGAACAGGGAAGATAATATCATATCATTATTCTTAAGGAGGAAGTACCTATGAAAACAGATATTGAGATCGCACAGGAAGCGGTAATGCAGCCAATTAAGGAAGTAGCAGCATCTTATGGTATTGGAGAAGATGATCTGGAGCTTTATGGAAAATATAAGGCCAAGCTTACAGATGACCTCTGGGAGAAAGTTAAAGACCGCCCGGACGGCAAACTGGTCCTGGTAACAGCTATTAACCCAACACCGGCCGGCGAAGGAAAGACCACTATCACAGTGGGATTGGGAGAAGCATTTGGAAAAATGGGTAAAAATGCCATCATTGCATTAAGAGAGCCTTCTTTAGGACCCTGCTTTGGTATCAAAGGCGGAGCAGCAGGCGGCGGCTATGCACAGGTACTTCCTATGGAAGATCTGAACCTTCATTTTACAGGAGATTTCCATGCCATTACATCTGCCAATAACCTGCTGGCTGCGCTTCTTGATAACCACATTCAGCAGGGAAATGCCCTTGGCATTGATCCAAGACAGATCCTGTGGAAACGCTGTCTGGATATGAATGACCGCGTTTTAAGGAATGTGGTAGTAGGCCTTGGCGCAAAGGCGGACGGTATGGTCCGTGAAGATCATTTTGTGATCACCGTTGCATCTGAGATCATGGCGATCCTCTGTCTTGCAAATGATATGGAAGACTTAAAAGACCGCCTTGGAAAGATCATTGTTGCCTATAACTTTGCAGGAGAACCTGTAACAGCAGCAGATCTTCATGCAGTAGGTTCTATGGCAGCTCTGTTAAAGGATGCCTTAAAGCCAAACATGATCCAGACCTTAGAGCATACAGGCGCTTTGGTACACGGCGGACCATTTGCAAATATCGCACATGGCTGCAACAGTGTCCGGGCTACAAAGACAGCTTTAAAGCTTTGCGATATCGTTGTGACAGAAGCTGGTTTCGGTGCAGATCTGGGAGCAGAGAAATTTATGGATATTAAGTGCCGCAAAGCAGGCATCCATCCAGATGCAGTGGTATTAGTGGCAACTGTAAGAGCTTTAAAATACAATGGCGGTGTTCCAAAAGACCAGCTTTCCCAGGAAAATCTGGATGCGTTAAAGAGAGGTATTGTAAATCTGGAGAAACATATTGAAAATATCCAGAAATTCGGTGTTCCTGTTGTAGTTACCTTAAACTCTTTCATAACAGATACAGAAGCTGAGTATGCTTATATCAAGAAATTCTGTGAAGAAAGAGGCTGTGAATTTGCACTGGCTGAAGTCTGGGCAAAGGGCGGCGAAGGCGGTATCGCTTTAGCTGAGAAGGTCTTAAATACCCTGGAAAATAAGAGAGGGGATTTTAAACCGATCTATACAGATGAGATGCCATTAAAAGAAAAGATCAGCACCATTGCCACCCAGATCTACGGCGCTGACGGCGTATCCTATGCACCGGCGGCTTCTAAGGCATTAAAGCGGATCGAAGATATGGGCTTTGGGGATCTGCCTGTATGTATGGCAAAGACACAGTATTCTCTGTCTGATGACCAGACAAAGCTGGGAAGACCATCTGGCTTTACCATTAATGTAAGAGACGCCTATGTCTGTGCCGGAGCAGGTTTTGTGGTAGTTCTTACCGGTTCTATTATGACTATGCCGGGACTTCCAAAGAAACCGGCTGCAGAAGGGATCGACGTAGTTAAGGGAAAGATCACCGGCCTGTTTTAAAAGTGGATCCCCTTTTGTGGGATCACCGGCAAATATAGCAGAAATTGAGGTTTAAAAGCATGATATTTCGTGATTGGTTAAATGGACTTGAATACACACTGCTTCAGGGAAACGTGGACGTGGAAACAGAAGATGTGATCTACGATTCCAGAAAAGCAGCTCCTGGAAAGGTATTTGTGGCTATGAAGGGCATCCGTGTAGACGGACACAGCTTTATTCCACAGGTATTAAAAGCAGGCGTTACAGTCCTTGTAACAGAGAGAACCGTAGAGAAAGAACTGGCAGAAAGCGGACTTTCTGAGGAAGAATTAAAGAAAGTGACTGTGGTCATGGTAAAAGAAGGCCGCCATGCATTAGCCCTTCTTTCCGCTGCCCGATTCGGGCATCCTACGAAAAAACTGGTGATGATCGGTGTTACCGGAACCAAGGGAAAGACCACCACCACCCATATGATCCGGGCTATTTTACAGGCTGCCGGAAAGAAAGTGGGAATGATCGGAACCACCGGTACGGTGATCGGGGATGTGGTAACGCCTACTTTAAATACTACGCCGGAATCTTACGAACTGCATCAGGCGTTTTCACAGATGGTAGAAGCTGGCTGTGAGTATGCAGTTATGGAGGTATCTTCCCAGGGAATTAAGATGCACCGTACAGACGGACTGTATTTTGACTATGGTATTTTTACCAATATTTCCCCAGACCACATTGGACCGGGAGAACATGCAGATTTTGAAGAGTATCTTTATTATAAAACAAGACTCCTTACTATGTGCCGTATCGGCCTGGTAAATAAGGACGATGAACACGCAGAGCAGATCATAAAAGCGGCAAACTGCGAACTTTACACTTACAGCGAAGAAGGAAAAGAGGCAGATTTCGTTGCTTCTGATGTGCGTTATGTGTCACAGCCTGATTTTGTAGGAACAGAATTCCACATTTCTGGAAAATATGATATGGAAGTAAGACTGGGCATTCCAGGTCTCTTTAATGTTGTAAACGCATTGGCAGCGGTCAGTGTGTGCAGCTTCTTAAATCTGGATCAGGAGAAGATCAGCCATGCATTAGAGCATATCCGCGTCAACGGCCGTATGGAGATCGTCTATACCAGTGAAAGATGCACCGTTCTTGTGGATTACGCCCACAATGCAGTGAGTATGGAAAGCCTGTTATCCACACTTCGGGATTATCATCCAAAACGTCTGGTATGTGTCTTTGGCTGCGGTGGAAACCGTTCCAAGGACCGAAGATATTCTATGGGCGAGATCGGCGGAAAGATGGCAGATCTGAGTATCATTACAGCAGATAATTCCCGCTATGAAAAAGTAGAAGATATTATCGCGGATATCCGTGGAAGCATTGAAAAGACGGGCGGAAAATTTATTGAGATCCCGGACCGCAGGGAAGCCATCCGCTACAGCATCCTTCAGGCACAGCCGGGAGATATGGTAGCTGTCATCGGAAAAGGACATGAAGATTACCAGGAGATCAACGGTGTCCGTCATCATTTCCTGGACCGAGAAGTCATTGAAGAAACAGTAAAAGAACTGGGAGAGAAGGCATAAAGATGAAAGAGATAACAGCCAGAGCCCTTGCAGGAGCAGTTGGTGGAATATTAGTACATGAAGGGGATGGACCATCAGTAGAGCATATCAGCCTGGATTCCAGAAAAATGACAGGAAATGACCTGTTTGTGCCCATCATCGGAGAGCGTGCAGATGGACATGATTATATCTGTATGGCGATCGGAAATGGGGCAAAGGCAGTATTTACCAGCCGCCATAAAACAGAAGAAGAGGTAAATGAAGCCATCCTTACCCAGTGCAAAGAGGATAAAGAAAAAGAAATTGCTGCAAAAGCTGCAGCCTGGATCAGTGTTTCTGATACCAGAAAGGCTCTTCAGGATTTTGGAGCTTACTGCAGAAACATGCTTCATCTTCCTTTAGTAGGTATTACGGGAAGTGTAGGAAAGACTACCACCCGTGAAATGGTAGCAGCAGCTTTAAGTGCTGGTTTTCTTGTATACAAGACACCAGGAAACAGCAACAGCCAGGTGGGAGTTCCCATTACCATTGCTGAGATCCCGGAAAATGCGGAGATCGGCGTCATTGAGTTGGGAATGAGTGAACCGGGAGAGATGACCCGTATTGCAAATGTAGCCAAAGTCAACTGTGCTGTTATGACCAATATTGGTGTGGCCCACATTGAACAGTTAGGTTCTCAGGATAATATTTTAAAAGAAAAGCTGCATATTCAAGATGGAATGGCAAAAGATGGCACCTTATTTTTAAATGGAGATGATCCTCTTCTTAGAAATGTGATCCCGGAGAATGGCAGAAAGAAAGTATTATATGGACTTTCTGAAGGCTGCGATTACAGGGGAGAAGACCTTCATTTAGAAAATGGTTATCCTGTATTTACAGCAGTCCATGGAGAAGAAAAAGTACAGTTACGTCTACAGGTCATGGGCAACCATATGGTACAGAATGCTCTGGCAGCTCTGGCTGTTGCAGGGGAATACGGCATTCCTATGGAAAAAGCAGCAGAACCGTTATGCCGCTTTGAAGGCTTTAAGGGCCGTCAGCAGATCCTGCATCTGGATGGCGTCACTGTGATCGACGACAGCTATAATGCAAGCCCTGTTTCCATGAAAGCGGGAATTGAAGTTTTAGGTTCTTTGCCCTGTGCGGGAAAGCGGATCGCAGTCCTTGCAGATATGAAGGAATTAGGTCCTGATACTGTAAAATTCCATCAGGAAGTAGGAGCTTTCTTAAAGGGGCACCCGGCAGATCAGGTAGTCCTTTACGGTGAACTGGCAAAAGAGATTGGTGCTGGCTTAAAATCAGCAGGGGGAGATATCCCGTCCACAGAAGTAGAAAGTTTAGAAGAGCTGGAAAGCTGGTTAGACGGCCATGTGGTTTCCGGTGACTGCCTGCTGTTTAAGGGCTCTAACAGTATGGGACTTTCCAAAGCAGTGGCTTATATGAAAGAAAAGTAAATAAGAGTACATACCCGCCTGCTTTTGCAGGCGTGGTTTTTGAAAGCGATATTTATGATATTTATATAAGGAGAAGTTATTTAATACTATGGAATTAACAAGAGAAAACTACAATGAAACAGCAAAAGAACTGCTTACATTTTTACAGAACAGTCCTTCCTGTTTCCATGCAGTAAAAAATGTAGTGGATATGCTTACAGCAGCCGACTTTACAGAGGTAAAAGAGGAAGAAAGCTGGGAGCTTAAGGTTGGCAGCCGCTATTTTGTAACCCGCAACCAGTCTTCTGTGATCGCCTTTAAGGTGCCGGGAAAAGATTTTAAGGGTTTCCAGATCATGGCAAGCCACAGCGATTCCCCAACCTTTAAGATCAAGGAAAATCCGGAGATGGAAGCAGCTCACTGTATTAAGTTAAATGTGGAAAAATACGGCGGTATGATCTGTGCTCCATGGTTTGACAGACCATTATCCATTGCCGGAAGATTGGTAGTATCTGAAGGAAACCGTCTGGTGTCCAAACTGGTAAACGTAGACCGTGATCTGGTGATGATCCCCAATCTGGCTATCCATATGAATCGTCAGGTAAATGACGGCTATGCTTACAATGCACAGAAGGACATGCTTCCTGTATTTGGCAGCTTGGAAGCTAAGGGAACTTTTATGTCTCTCATCGCAGAAGCAGCAGGTGTAAAAGAAGAGGACATTTTAGGGCATGACCTGTTCTTATACAACCGTCAGCCTGGAACCATCTGGGGCGCAGATGAGACTTTCTTATCCTGCGGAAGACTGGATGACCTTCAGTGTGCATTTTCCTCTGTAAAGGCAGTGATCGAAGGAGAAAACAGCTCCAGCGTATCTGTAGCCGCTATCTTTGACAACGAAGAAGTGGGAAGCGGTACCAAGCAGGGTGCAGATTCCACCTTCTTGAAAGATGTTTTAGAGCGCATCAATGACAGCTTAGGACGTACCAGAGAGCAGTATCTCATGGCAGTTGCATCCAGCTTTATGCTCTCCGCTGATAATGCTCATGCAGTGCATCCAAACCATGCAGATGTAGCTGACCCAACCAACCGTCCGGCTATTAACGAAGGTATTGTGATCAAATACAACGCAAACCAGAAGTACACCACCGATGCTGTATCCGCCGCTGTTTTCAAAGCATTATGCAAGAAGGTACAGGTTCCGGTACAGACTTTCACCAACCGTTCTGATATCGCAGGCGGTTCCACACTGGGCAATATCTCCAATGCCCATGTTTCTTTAAATACGGTAGATATCGGACTTCCTCAGTTTGCAATGCATTCTCCTTATGAGACCGCAGGTGTGAAAGATACCTGCTATCTGATCAAGGCTGCAACCGAGTTTTTCAACAGCTGTATTGTGGCAGAGGGAAATGGAAATTATACTCTGGGTGAGTAAAAGAGAATAGACTACAAAAAGCAGGGCATCCTATAACCAGGAGGCCCTGTTTTAGTATGCAAATACCCTTGGTCACAAGCTGTTCTATATTCCACCGGCTTTGCCCATCCGCGCCCGCTTGGGCGCGGACTCCTCTCTACTTGAAAAAACTTCCCTATAAGCCGCATTGTGTTCCAACTTCAACTATGCTAAAATATTAACGGTTAGAAAGAACTAACCAATGTGAATCGATCATGGCCAAGTCCCCCGCACAGGTATAACCTGCCGGGGGAAAACTCCGTTGCCAGAAAGGACAAAATTATGAAGCATTTGGAAATCGAAAAAGTAATCGGAAGAGAGATCATTGATTCAAGAGGTAATCCTACTGTAGAGGCAGAAGTTTATCTTACAGACGGAACCGTAGGAAGAGGAACTGCACCAAGCGGCGCATCCACAGGTGAATTTGAAGCACTGGAGCTGCGTGACGGCGACAAGAGCCGTTTTGGCGGAAAAGGTGTTTTAAAGGCAGTGGAAAATGTAAATACCGTTATTTCCCAGGTGTTAAAGGGAATGGATCCTTCTGATGTTTATGCAGTAGACCGTGCTATGATCCAGGCAGACGGAACCAAAGATAAATCCAATTTAGGCGCAAACGCTATTTTAGCTGTATCCATTGCAAGCGCAAGAGCTGCAGCAAACGCACTTCAGATCCCGTTGTACCGTTTCCTTGGCGGAGCAAACGGAAACAGACTGCCTCTGCCAATGATGAATATCTTAAACGGCGGCGCTCATGCAGCAAACACTGTAGATGTACAGGAATTTATGATCATGCCAGCAGGCGCTCCAAGTTTCAAAGAAGGACTGCGCTGGTGTGCAGAAGTATTCCATGCATTAGCAGCATTATTAAAAGAGAGAAAACTGGCAACTTCTGTTGGTGATGAGGGCGGCTTTGCACCAGACCTTGGAAGCGATGAAGAAGCTATCCAGTGTATCTTAGAAGCAGTAAAGCGTGCAGGCTACGAGCCAGGAAAAGACTTTGTACTGGCAATGGACGCAGCTTCCAGCGAGTGGAAAGGAAGCGTAAAGGGCGAGTACATCCTTCCTAAGTGCGGAAAGAAGTTTACTTCCAAGGAACTGATCGCACATTGGAAAGATCTGTGCGAGAAATACCCGATCTACTCCATCGAGGATGGTCTGGATGAGGAAGACTGGGAAGGCTGGCAGTTAATGACCAAGGAACTGGGCGACAAGGTTCAGTTAGTTGGCGATGACCTGTTTGTAACCAATACAGAGCGTCTGTCCAAGGGTATCAGCCTTGGCTGCGGCAACTCCATTCTGATCAAGTTAAACCAGATCGGAAGCGTTTCCGAGACCTTAGAGGCTATTAAGATGGCTCACAAGGCTGGTTATACAGCAATTGCATCCCACCGTTCCGGTGAAACAGAGGATACCACTATTGCTGACCTGGCTGTTGCATTAAATACCTGCCAGATCAAGACTGGTGCTCCAAGCAGAAGCGAGCGAGTTGCCAAGTACAACCAGCTCCTGCGTATCGAGGAAGAACTGGGAGCAGCAGCACAGTTCCCAGGACCTGGTGCATTTAATACAAAAAGATAAGACAGGCAGATAAAACAGGTACTTGTTTTACAGATACAGAGTGTGCTAGAATAAAAGCCGGACTGGCTTAAAGCCAGCAGACGAAAGAGAAAAGAATAGAGGTAGTTCTTATGAGCTTTTCCGGCTTATTTCAGACACAGGGAATGCTGTTTCTGACTATGCTTATCGGGTATACTTTCGGGAAGAGAGGACTGGTAGATGATAAGGGAAAGAATCTTCTTACAGACCTGGTGATCTACGTTACTCTTCCTGGAAGCATTCTGAAATCATTTCAGATCGAGTTTAATCATCAGATCCTGATCGCGTGCATGACCATTGCCATTGCAGGAGTTGTGATCCAGATAGGAAGTTCCATTCTTGGAATGTTCCTTTACAATCATTATGGAGAGAGCAGAAAAAAGGTGTTGCAGTACGCCACCATCTGTTCCAATGCAGGAATCCTGGGAAATCCTATCGCAGAAGGAATTTTCGGACAGATGGGAATGATGTATGCATCCATTTATGTGATCCCCCAGCGTATTTTCATGTGGTCATTAGGCCTTACTTATTTTACAGAGGCACCGGATAAGAAAACGCTTTGCAAAAAAGTAGCGACCCATCCATGTATCCTTGCTGTAGTAGTGGGATTTATTATGATGGTGGCCCAGATACAGCTGCCGGGAGTATTGAACGTGACCATAAAAAATATAGCTGGTGCCAATACGTTTCTTGCAATGGCTCTGGTAGGTGTGATCTTATCAAGAGTGAAGCTGACAGAGATCATGGACCGTGACACCATTTATTATGGATTTATACGCCTGGTATTTATTCCCCTTTTAGTGTATATCGGATGCAGACTTGCAGCAGTAGATGAGCTGGTAACAGGTGTGTCTGTTGTTTTAGCGGCAATGCCGGCAGCCAGTACAACAGCGATCATAGCTTCCAAGTACAATAAAGATGAAAAGTTCGCAACCCGCTGTGTTGTATCTACTACCTTGCTTTCACTGGTGACAGTACCTGTATGGTGCCTGTTTTTAGTATAATTAATTTAGTATGATTAAATAATGAGCGTGAAAAAGCAGCATACCCATTCGTCTTAAGATACGTTCTTAAGACCGGGTATGCTGCTTTTGTTATACGATCAGATCTGTTTTTTGTCCTGGTCTATTTAGCGGCTTTCTCTACCAGATTTTTAAACAGGCCACGCATACGTGGTTCGCTGTTTTGCAGTTCTTCCGGATGCCACTGTACCAGGATAAACTGTCCGTCGGCTGTTTCCATTGCCTCAGGAATGCCATCTGCTGTATGGGCGGTGACTTTTAAGCCTTTTCCTGGATCCTTTACGCACTGGTGATGCATGGTATTGGTGTAGACTGGTTCTGCACCTAAAATAGAAGCTAAGTGGCTGTCAGCATCCATGGTGACCTGATGGATGAGGTAATTACGGTTCTGCTTCTGGGAATGGAGCATATGGTCCGGATTCATATAGGAAAGATCCTGATAAAGACTGCCGCCAAAAGCCACGTTTACAAGCTGCAGTCCCCGGCAGATGCCAAGGACTGGCATTTTATGCTCTAAAGCATAGTTTGCAGCATGGATCCAGAAACGGTCCATGGCAGAATCTAAAGAACCCAAAAGAGGAGATGGGTCTTCGCCGTAAAAACGTGGGTCAACATCTACGCCTCCTGGAATAAGAAGACCGTCGCACATAGCTAATACCGGATCCATATCTTCCGGGTCTTTTAAAACGGGAAGGAGAATGGGGATGCCTCCTGCACTTTCCACACCTGTACAGTAAGCATGATTTACGTAGTCTGCAGGTACCGGAGCCGGACCGCCGTTATTTGACATATGGGCACCAAGGATGCCGATGATCGGTTCTTTCATTTGTATATAACCTCCTGGGTAATATTTGTAGTATTGTGAGCATTGATAGTATAAGTATAACTTATTTCGTGAAAAATAAAAGCAATTTATAATTGACTAACCGGGGAATATGGGAATACAATATTAATACAACAAAGGAAATTAACTGACAATATTAGCCTTGTATAACTTAAGTTAGTCAACATTAATCGGATTATTCAGAGGGGGCATTTATATGCAGGCATTAACAGAAATAAGGCCTGGCGCAATCTGCACTATTAAATGGATGACGGCAGGCGTGAAAGTTGCAGAATGGATGGAAAAACACAGTATCGCAGAAGGAAGCCGTATTAAGGTGATCCAGAACTGCAAGGGTGATCTGATCATTGGCACAAAAAAGGGAAAGGTGGCAGTAGGAAAAGAGATAGCGTATAGGATCAAAGTTTAAAGCGCAAAAACAGGTTACAAAAAAATTGTATTAAATGAGAAATGTTGGAATTGACTAACCGTAGGTTGATTTGCTAAAGTATCAAATGTAAAAAATAAGTATACAAACACCTAATGATTTAAGGAGGATAAAAATATGATGTTAGATATCGGTAAAGTAAAGAAGATTGGTTTATTTGCAAGCGGTGTACTGTTCGGTACAGCTGGTGTTAAGGTTT
This sequence comes from Agathobaculum sp., assembly GCA_963611035.1. Classification (GTDB taxonomy): domain Bacteria; phylum Bacillota; class Clostridia; order Lachnospirales; family Lachnospiraceae; genus Enterocloster. The sequence goes on along the minus strand of CAVDQU010000045.1, from coordinate 49 downwards.
TAGGAAGCAAGGACGCTAAGAAGTTCTACATCAACTGCCTGGCAGCTGG
>CAVDQU010000044.1:0-17791 GCA_963611035.1 Agathobaculum sp. | reverse complement strand
ATAAAATTTCTCTGTTTTTCATATATGGATTAGCTTCATGGCTGAACTGTAACAAACTTTTTTAGCCTGTCTTAAACTTGCTTCAATCCTTTAACAAAGCCTGGGCAATGACCAGATCTTCCGGTGTTGTGATCTTTATATTGCGGTAGCTTCCTTCCACCATATATACGGGAATGCCCATTTGTTTTTCCACTACCATGGCATCATCAGTTACATGACTGCAGTCTTCTTTCATTTGCTTTTCAAAAGCCTCTATAATAAGAGGCAGCGCAAACGCCTGTGGGGTCTGGGCCTGCCATACAAGGGAACGGTCCGGGCTTTTTATGATCTGACCTTCTTTATTGATCAGCTTGATCGTATCTTTTACTGGCATGCCAACAACACAGGTCCTCTGCACCTGTACCTGTTTATATACCCGCTCCAGGATATCTCCTGTAAGGAAAGGTCTGGCGCCGTCATGGATCATAACATACCCGGCCTGTCCTCTTTCTTTTAAAATGCACAGCGCTTTCCATACACTCTCATAGCGTTCTTTTCCGCCTGGAGCTACAGCAGACACTTTCTTTATACCGTATTTCTCACAGATCTCCTTTTTACAGTAATCTACATGGGCTTCATCTGTCATAAGCAGGATATCATCGATTACCTCTGACTGTTCAAAAACCTCCATGGCATATGCAAGGATCGGCTTTCCCTTTAATTCCAGATACTGTTTTGCTGTCTGCGTACCCATACGTCTTCCTCTGCCTGCTGCAAGGACGACTGCCGTGCAATGTTCCCTCATTTGCTCTGCTCCCATTTTTCTTCTTTTATCTTTCCCCTAATTTCAGGTTTGGAACTGCATTTAAGTCCCAGCCGGAACGATTTCCCTTTATATACTCATAGTAAGCAGCTGCACCGATCATAGCTGCATTATCAGTACAGAAAATAGGGGACGGATGATAAAATGTAATGCCATTCTTATCACAGGCCTCTTTCATGGCTGCACGAAGAGCGCTGTTGGATGCTACTCCTCCTGCAATAGCCAGTTTTTTATAACCATATTCCTTTGCTGCAGTAACGGCTCTGCTTACCAGTACATCTACCACTGCATTCTGGAAAGAAGCTACCAGATCCGGCACATAGATCTCTTCTCCCGTCATTTTCGCATGGTTAATATAATTCAGCACTGCGGATTTTAAACCGCTGAAGCTGAAATCATAGGGGGAGTCTGCTACTTTTGCACGAGGGAATTCCATTGCATGGGGATTTCCTTCTTTTGCCGCCTTATCTACCTTTGGGCCGCCTGGATAACCTAAGCCTACTGCTCTTGCCACTTTATCAAAGGCTTCCCCTGCAGCGTCATCTCTGGTCCTTCCTATGATCTCAAATTCTCCGTAATCTTTTACAATTACCAGGTGAGTATGACCGCCAGAAACGATGAGACATACAAATGGCGGCTCCAGATCCGGATTTTCAATAAAGTTGGCAGATACATGTCCCTCAATGTGATGAACCCCGATCAATGGTTTATGGGCAGCATAAGCAATGGCTTTAGCCTCTGCCACGCCTACTAATAATGCCCCTACCAGACCAGGTCCGTAGGTAACGCCAATAGCTGTAATATCCTCCAGAGTCACATTTGCCTCTGTAAGAGCACGCTCTATTACATAATTGATCGCCTTTATATGCTCTCTGGAAGCGATCTCCGGCACTACGCCGCCATATGCTGTATGGGTAGCGATCTGGGACGAGATCACATTTGACAGAACGGTACGTCCATTTTTCACAACGGAAGCTGCTGTTTCATCGCAGGAGCTTTCAATCGCCAGTATTAAAACATCTTCTGATGCAGTTGTATTCATATTTCCACCTTATCCTTTATGTGTGCTCTTGGAAAACGTCCTTTTGGAGCACCTATTACTCTTCATCAAACTCCAGTTCCACAGTCCATCCATCTCTGGCAGCTTTTGCCCTTGGGAAGATTTTTTTCACCTCGTCCATATAGTCATCCGGTCTTGTAAGAGAGGGGCTGTAATGAGTCAGCCACATCTGGGCCGGCTGGGCTTCTTTTGCTAAGTTTGCAGCCTCATAAAAGGTCATATGCTTATACTCTCTGGCCTTTGCTGCCTTCTCTTTCTCACCGTACATGCCTTCGCAGATAAAAAGGTCTGCATCTTTTGCATACTGAGCGATCACCGGAACCGGGCGGGTGTCTGTACAATAGGTAACTTTCAAACCTCTTCTGTCAGCTCCCAGAACCATATCCGGGGTAAATGTCCTTCCGTCCTCCTCAATCACTTCTCCCTTCTGAAGACGGCTCCAGAATTTCTGTGGAATCATTTGCTCTCTTGCACGGTCTACATCAAAGCGGCCTTTACGCGGTATGCGGATAGAATAACCATAGCAGACCACCTTATGGTTCACACGGTAGGCATCGATCACATAAGGACCGATCTGCAGGCTTTCTTCCTGTTCTGTCAGTTCAATGAATTTAAGGTCAAATGGAAGCTCCGGCGCGATCATGCATAATGCATTTACCACACGTTCCAGCCCCTTTGGCCCGATCAGGGTCAGCGGTTCTGTACGTTCTGCATTTCCCATAGTCAGGAGAAGCCCAGGAAGGCCGCTGATGTGGTCTGCATGGTAATGGGTAAAGCAGATCACATCAATGGGCTTCGGGCTCCAGCCCTTCTCTTTTAACGCGATCTGGGTGCCTTCTCCGCAATCGATAAGAAGATTGCTGCCTGCGCACCGGGCCATCATGGATGTGAGCCAGCGGTAAGGAAGAGGCATCATTCCGCCTGTTCCAAGTAAACATATATCTAACATATTTTTTCCTCATTTTCTTTCATATGTTCCCACACAGCTTCCACGCAGGAACATCATACATTTAACTTTCCAAATCATATCACATTTGCAGCTTAATAATCAAGTGCTGAGGAAAATTGGGCACATCCATGTACGGAGGCTATAAAAGCTCTGTCTGTTCTTCTGTTTCTACCGCTATTTTAAAAGTGGCTGTCAGCTGGGCATAGCACTCTTCACACAAGTCAAAATGATCGATCTGCCCGTCTTTTTCTGAGAAATAATCCCATGTGTGGTCAATGCTTATGACTCCTTCTCTCACGATTCCCTGTTTTACCACCAGTTTCTTGCCGCAGGCATTGCATATCATCCTTTCCAGCTGCCCGTCTGGTCCCATTTTTCTCATATTTGTATCCTCGCCTTTCTCTGTCTCTTTTGTAAGCGTACCTGTCACCAAATAAACCGTACATCCTAACAAAAAGAGAGGAACGTATCCCGTCCCTCCCCATTATATACATATTTTATTCCTGTTTTTACTGGTAGTTTCTTACAGCTCATGTTTCCACATGATACAGGCGTTTTCTATCGGGTCTTCATAGTAGTTTTTGCGGACTGCTTCCTGGACAAAGCCATAATTTTCATACAGCTTTCTGGCTCCTGTATTGCTTTCCCGCACTTCTAAGGACATCTGGACCGCCCCTTTATCCTTTGATACCTGTATCATGGCTTCCATCAGGCTTTTAGCGATCCCGTGGCGCCGCCAAGAAGGAAGAACTGCAATGCGCTGGATCTCTCCTTCATCTGCAAGGACTCTTAAAGCGCAGTAACCGGCTATGATCCCATCTTTTTCCCACACCAGATAGGTATCAAACCGGCTGTTTAACCCGTCTTTTAATATATTTTCAGACCAGGGAACAGAAAAGCACTGTTTTTCCAGCTGTTCTACCTGTTCTACGTCTTTTTCTTTCATCTGGCGGATACATCCGGTTTCCCATTCAGCTTTATTTTCACGCATTTATCTGTTCTCCTGATCTTTGCATTCTTCAAAATGGTCACCTGCAGCATTATTTATGTGACAATGATCAATAATCTCCCGGAAGCTTTCCAGCTTGTCCGTCTGGTGATCCTTCCGCCTCTCTCTGTCTTTCTGCCTGGGATTTACGCAGGTAATCTGGTACAAATTCGTCTGCCGGCTGCACTTTAGCTCCTGTATAACCTTCTGTCAGGGCTTTCATGCCAAGAGCTGCCACGCAGGATGCACGCTGTCTGTTCATCTGGGCCGGTGCAAATACATAAGGAGCTGTCATTTTCTCTTCGATCATGCTCTTGTATACCGGTACACCGTCTCCTAAGAAGATCACACGCTCAGACTGCTTATTTAACTGGTCGATCAGTTCTCCCATGTCCATAGGACACTGTTCCATAACGGTCTCGATCCCATTTTCCATGTGGTACAGTCCTGTATATACCTGGCATCTTTTTGCGTCCATGATCGGACAGATCAGGCCGGATGCGCCCCACATATTATAAGCCATGGCATCTACTGTAGGTACATGGATCAAAGGCTTCTTTAAAGCCAGTCCAAGGCCCTTGGCAGTAGCTGCGCCAATACGCAGGCCGGTAAAAGAGCCTGGGCCGCCTGCTGCCGCAATGGCATCAATGGTCTCTAAATCCAGTCCCAGCATTTTTACGATCTCATCTAACATGGGAAGGAGTGTCTGGGAATGGGTCTTCTTAAAATTCACTGTATATTCTGCTGTGAGAATGTCATCTGTTACAAGTGCCACGCTGGCTACTAACGATGAACTTTCAATACCTAGAACTTTCATTATTTTTCCTCCACCCGTATCTTTCTGTAATCAAATCCTTTTTCCAGATCTTTTTCAATGGTGATCTCTGTTACATGTTCTGGAAGGATGTCTTCGATCAACTGGGACCATTCAATAAGAGAAACACCTTCTCCATAAAAGCAGTCCTCATAACCGATCTCGTCCATTTCGCTGATATCACCAATACGGTATACGTCAAAATGATACAATGGCATTCTTCCTGTATCATACTGCTGTACAATGGTAAATGTAGGGCTGTTTACCGGTTCATCGATCCCCAGTCCCTCTGCAAATCCCTGGGTAAATATGGTTTTTCCCACTCCCAGGTCGCCGTTTAAGCAGATCACCTGTCCCGGTCTTGCTTCCTGTCCCATTTTCTTTCCAAAGGCTCTTGTCTCCTCCGGGTCCCAAGTATCAATTACCATCCTTTACTCCCTTCATTGTAAGAGAAATCCTCTTCTTGTCCATATCTATGCTTAAGACCTTCACATCCACCACATCACCTACGCTTACTGCCTCTAATGGGTGTTTGATATAGCGGTCTGTCATCTGGGAAATGTGTACCAGGCCGTCCTGATGAACACCGATATCCACAAAAGCGCCAAAATCGATCACATTGCGCACCGTTCCCTTTAATACCATTCCCGGCTTTAAGTCTTTCATTTCCATAATGTCACTTCTTAAAACAGGACGTGGCATCTCATCTCGCGGGTCTCTGGCCGGTTTTTCCAGTTCGGCTGCAATATCACGAAGCGTGATCTCACCTACGCCCATTTCTGCTGCCATTTTCTTATAATCGCCGATCTTTTTGCTGATGCCGCTTAAACCGCCGTGGGATAACTGCTCTCCAGTGTATCCCAGCTTTTCTAACAGCTTTCCTGCTGCCTCATAGCTTTCCGGGTGAACGCTGGTGCCGTCTAATGGATTATCGCCTCCTGCGATCCTCATAAATCCGGCACACTGTTCAAATGCCTTTGGTCCCAGTTTTGCCACCTTTAACAGCTGCTTACGGTTCTTAAAAGCACCATTTTCTTCTCTGTATGCAACAATGTTCTTTGCCAGTGTCTTGTTGATACCGGAAACATACTCTAACAGAGAAGCAGATGCTGTATTTAAGTCAACGCCTACTTTATTTACACAGTCTTCTACAACACCTTCCAGCGCTTCTCCCAGGTTCTTCTGGTTCATATCATGCTGATACTGGCCTACGCCAATGGATTTCGGATCGATCTTTACCAGCTCTGCTAACGGATCCTGAAGTCTTCTTGCAATGGAAACAGCGCTTCTCTGGCCTACGTCAAACTTCGGAAATTCTTCTGTTGCCAGCTTGCTTGCAGAATAAACAGAAGCACCGGCCTCATTTACGATCACATACTGTACCTGCTCTTTTAATTCCTTTAACAATTCTACAATGATCTGCTCTGACTCTCTGGAAGCAGTTCCGTTTCCTACAGAGATCAGGGAAATGCCATATTTGTGGATCAGGTCTTTTAATATTTTCTTGGACTCTGCTACTTTGTTCTGTGGTGCAGTTGGGAAAATGACCACGGTATCTAAAACTTTTCCTGTGCTGTCTACTACAGCCAGCTTGCAGCCGGTACGGAATGCCGGATCCCAGCCTAATACTACCTTTCCTGCGATCGGAGGCTGCATAAGAAGCTGCTCTAAGTTTTTGCCAAATACCTTTATCGCGCCTTCCTGTGCCTTGTCTGTAAGCTCACTGCGGATCTCACGTTCTACAGACGGGGCGATCAGACGGCTGTAGCTGTCCTGGATCACTGCCTTTAATACAGGTGTGGTATATGGATTTCCCCTTGTGATCACCTGTTTTTCCAGGTATCCCAGGATCTGCTCTGTAGGTGCTGCTACCTTTACAGTGAGGATTTTTTCATCTTCTCCTCTGTTTAATGCAAGGATGCGGTGTCCTGCTGCCTTTTTTACCGGTTCTTCGTAATTATAATAGGTTTCATATACAGACTGCTTTTCCCCGTCCTTTGCAGTGGACTGGAGAAGTCCCTTGTTCATGGTAATGTTGCGGATATAGGTGCGGTATTTTGCATCATCAGAAATACCTTCTGCAAGAATGTCCATGGCTCCGTTAATAGCATCCTGAACACTTTCCACACCTTTTTCAGCGGAAACATAAGCCTCTGCCGCTTTTTCCACCGGTTCTTTTAAATTCTGTAAAAGGATCATATTTGCCAGAGGCTCTAAGCCCTTTTCACGGGCGATCATGGCTCTGGTACGGCGTTTTGGCTTGTATGGGCGATATAAGTCTTCTACTGCCACTAAAGTTGCCGCTTCCCGGATCTGCTTTTCCAGTTCTGCTGTCATTTTCCCCTGTTCGGAAATAGCGCCAATGACCTGCTCTTTTCTGTCTTCCAGGTTTCTTAAATATTTTAAACGTTCATCTAATTTTCTTAAAACTTCGTCATTTAATGAACCAGTTGCTTCTTTACGGTATCTGGCAATGAATGGAATGGTATTGCCTTCGTCAATAAGCTTTACAGCCGCCTCTGCCTGGTGGCGTCCAATATTCAGTTCTTCTGCCAGTGCTTTGATAATATCCATTGATAGTCCTCACATGTTTTTTATTGTTCTGAGGTTTTATTATAATTCATCTTAAAGCCTTATGCAAGACTTGGGCTGGCTGGACATCCTGGCTTTTACATGATATACTGAGCGCAAAAGAAAAACAAGCGGCTGCAAAGCAGACATTGTTGCCAAGCATGTCGAGGAGGCGCCAGTGGCGCGTCAGCTGATTTTTCTTGCGCCAGTAACGAAGGTTCCGCCTGCGCCAGCAGGCAGATAAGCGTGCCAGCGCGGGGAACCTGAGTGACCTGCTGGTAAAAACTACGCCATACGAAAGGATCCTACTTTAACTTATGAATAATACTTCCAAAAAACCAAGAAAAACATCCAGCTCAGCAGAGCAGCTGGCAGCCTGCTCCCTGATCAGCGGCATTGCAGGCATTATCTGCAGCTTATTTTATCTGCCTTTTTCCCTTGTAAGCGGAAAGAATACTCCTATGGGACTGATCTGCGGAGTGATCGGTATCGTACTTGCCATTATGGCTAAAAACGCGGATATCCACCCAGGAAAGAAATATCCAGGCAAGGCGCTGGCCGGTTTTATTTTCAGCATCATCGCCATTGCCATGACCATGTTCTTCTTTTACAGCCTGATCAATTACTATGATCTGCTGCGGGACCCGGTAAAGGGACCACAGATCAATCAGCTGATTTACCAGATGCAGCAGCAGCTTCAGATGCAGTTACAGGCACCGGCAAACTGATCCGTTTCATAAAAATCAATATTGAACATGTCAAAAAAGCCATTCTCTTGTTTTTATATTTAAGAGAATGGCTTTTATTATTTCACCTTTTTATTTTATTCCGTTATAAATTTATAAATTACAGCACCGCACGGATCATCTGTTTGATGCCATACTCAGAACGTGACTGGGCTTTTGTATCAAAGGCGCTGGCTGCTGCCTTTAATTCTCCCTCTGTCATTTCTGTGGTAAGAACAGCAAATTCATCCATTCCGTAAAGTTCGATCACTTCTACCTTGCCGAAATGCTCTTTTATTTCCTGCTCTTTGTTTCTGTAAGAACCAGCAACACGGATAAAATAGCGGAATTTGGTCTGATCCATAGGAAGGATCTCCTGCTTTTCATCGGTCCAGCCAAGAGGAACATTGTGCTCCATATTCTGTACTGCTTCGATAATATCTGCAACTACGGCGCTGGCTGTTGGCAGCTTTCCTGCGCCGCTTCCGTAGAACATAGAAGTTCCCAGCATATTTCCTTTTACAACGATACCATTAAATACATCATTTACAGAATACAGCGGATTGCTCTTGCTGATCATAACAGGTGCTACATAAGCGCTTACCTTGCCGTCTTTCATACGGCTGGTTCCAAACAGCTTAATGGAGGTTCCCATTTTCTCTGCATACTTAAAGTCGATATCTGTAATTTTGGTAATACCTTCTGTATAAATATCTTCGTAATTAACCGTTTTTCCAGTTACCATAGAAGTTAAGATAGCGATCTTACGGCAGGTATCATGGCCTTCTACGTCAGCTTCCGGATTGCGCTCTGCATATCCCAGGTTCTGAGCCTCTTTTAAGGCATTTTCAAAAGTCTCACCCTCTTTATCCATCTTAGTGAGGATATAGTTGGTGGTTCCATTTAAAATACCGGTGATCTCTTCAATGCGCTCTCCCATGAGGCAGCGGTATAATGGACGGATGATCGGAATGCCGCCGCCAACGCTTGCCTCAAAGAAGAAGTTTACCTGTTTTTCTCTTGCGATCTGCAGCAGTTCTGTTCCATAGGCAGCTACTAAAGCCTTATTGGAGGTAACTACATGCTTTCCAGCTAACAGACACGCTTTTACAAATGGGTATGCCGGATTTAATCCGCCCATGGTCTCTACTACTACCTGTACTTCCGGATCTCCTTCAATGATCTTAAAATCATGGATGATCTTATCTGCTACCGGACTGTCCGGAAAATCTCTCAGATCCAGAACATATTTTAACTCAATTTCCTGTCCTGCGCTTTTTGCAACTTCTGCCTTATTCTGGTCCAGGATCTCTGCAACACCGGATCCAATGGTACCATATCCCATAACTGCTGTCTTGATCATAATCTCTCGCTCCCTGTATATTCCATATTCATATCATTTATTCTCTGGACAGTATCTTCACATAATGGATACCGTCTAAAACTTCCAGTTCATCGATCATACTGGATACATTACCTGTATCCTCTCTCACTTCCACACTCAGTGTTAAAGTAGCAACCCCATTGACCGGGATACTCTGATGAATGGTAAGGATATTTGCCCGATACACTGCAACCACATGAAGCAGGTCACTTAAAAGTCCCTGTCTGTCATCCATCTGGACTACCAGTGTAATGGTTTTTCCCTTTGTATTGTCATAGAAAGGAAAAATATCGTCCTTATATTTGTAAAAAGAACTGCGGCTGATCCCCACACGGTCTGCTGCTTCCTGCACGGTAATGGCCCTTACTGTTTCCAGAAGTTTTTTAGCTTCTACTACCTTTAAAAGAACCTCCGGTACTGCCTTTTGTTTTACAACAAAATACTTACTTTTGTCCTCCATGAACCCTTTTCTTCCTTCCCGTCCATGTCCGTATTGCGAACACATCTGTATTCATGTGGAAGATATTAACATACTTTTCAGGGAATTGCAACCACTTTCTCTTGTTAATTTCTGGACAAAAAGAATCCTGCTTGCAGGATTCTTCGCCTGCGGAGGGTCGCTTTAGCGACATGTTTCCACACCGCCGCAGTGCGATCCTCGCGGAGCGTTTTTTGTTTCATAGGGCGCAATTTCCTATGAAACAGAAAACTGCTGCAAACGGTCTCCCATTTTACAGCAGTCTTCTTAAATTTATTGGATCGTACACTCATTAATCATCTGACATGGCATTCTTGTTTGGACAGCCAAGGCTCATCCAGCGCAGATATGCACTGATAAAGTTGTCAATAGCGCCGTCTAATACAGCGTCTACATTTCCGCTTTCTTCTCCTGTACGATGATCTTTTACCATGGTATATGGCTGAAGTACATAAGAGCGGATCTGGCTTCCCCAGCCGTTATCCTTTACATCACCGCGGATACCAGCTGCTTTTGCCGCCTGTTCTTCCTGACGGAGCATATACAGCTTTGCCTTCAACATCTGCATTGCCTTATCCTTGTTTTGGAACTGGGAACGCTCATTCTGACAGGTAACAACGATACCTGTAGGATAATGGGTAATACGGATAGCAGAAGAGGTCTTATTGATATGCTGTCCACCGGCACCACTGGAGCGGTAGGTATCAATACGGATATCATCCGGGTTGATCTCAATATCAATATCTTCTTTAATATCCGGCATTACATCGCAGGATACGAAAGAGGTCTGTCTCTTGCCTGCAGCATTAAAGGGCGAAATACGTACCAAGCGGTGTACACCATGTTCAGAGCGAAGGTAGCCATAGGCATTTTCCCCGCTGATCTGAATGGTTACAGATTTGATACCTGCTTCATCACCGTCCAGATAGTCAAGAACTTCTACCTTAAAGCCCTTTTTCTCTGCCCAGCGGCAGTACATACGGTACAGCATGCTGCACCAGTCACAGGATTCTGTTCCGCCTGCACCTGCGTTCAAACGTAGAATGGCATCATAGCCATCATATTCGCCGGAAAGCAGAAGCTTCATACGCATCTTTTCCAGTGTTTCGGAAAAATGATCTAACATTTCCTGGATCTCAGGGATCAGAGAAGCATCATTTTCCTCATAACCCATCTGGATCATGGTCTGGATGTCCTCATATTCCTGTTCCAGTTCACGGAAAGTATCCACTTCATCTTTTAAGTGCTTTGCTTCCCGCACCAGTTTGGTAGAGCGGTCCGAATCATTCCAGAAGTCCGGCTCTTCCATGGATTTATCTAATTCAGCGATTCGTCTGACCTTATTATCCAGGTCAAAGTGAATCCCTCACTTCCACTAATGGTTTGTCATACGTTGATAACGTATATTTAAAATTATCTAACTCAACCACAGCTTCACCCGCTTTCTCTTTTAAAATTTTATTCTTTTTTCGCAAAAATCCCCCTGCGCAGTTTACCGCCGCGCAGGAAGATTTTTCCATTCGCTTATATAGGACTATTTAATACGTCCGCAGCACTGTTTATATTTCTTTCCGGAACCGCATGGGCATGGATCATTTGGATAGATCTTCTGCTCTTCACGTTTCTTTGGGGCTACCGGAGTTGCATCCTTATTGGTACCTGTAACTTTGGCAGCAGATTCTCTCTCTACCTTCTGCTCTACACGGATGTGGAACAGGATACGTACAGTCTCTTCCTGGATCGCAGCCATCATAGCCTCATACATCTCATAGCCCTGCATCTTGTACTCAACAACCGGATCTCTCTGGCCATAAGCCTGTAAGCCGATTCCTTCACGAAGGGCATCCATGTCATCCAGATGTGCCATCCACTTATTATCAATAACCTTCAGAAGAACTACACGCTCGATCTCACGGATCTGCTCTGGCTCAGGGAATTCAGCTTCCTTGGTCTCATACAGCTTGATAGCAGTTTCCTTTAAGGTGTGCTTTAATTCGTTCTTCTTCATGGACTTCTTCTGCTCTTCAGTGAGAACAACAGACTTTAATGGAATGATCGGAAGAAGCAGGTTGTTTAGCTCTGTCAGATCCCATTTTTCTGCTGTATCTTCATCTGAAACAGACATATCTACTGCATTTTCTACGATGTCAGTGATCATCTTTAATACCAGATCACGCATATTGTCTCCATCCAGAACCTTGCGGCGCTCTGCATAGATAACTTCACGCTGCTCGTTGTTTACTTCATCAAACTTAAGCAGCTGCTCACGGATACCGTAGTTATTGCCCTCGATCTTCATCTGTGCCTTCTCAATGGCATTGGAAAGCATCTTGTGCTCGATCTGCTCGCCTTCCGGTACGCCCATTGCCTCAAACATATGCATCAGACGCTCAGAACCAAACAGTCTTAACAGGTCATCTTCCAGGGACAGGTAGAATCTGGATTCACCTGGATCTCCCTGACGTCCGGAACGTCCACGCAGCTGGTTGTCAATACGACGGGACTCATGACGCTCTGTACCAATGATCTTTAAACCGCCCAGATCCTTGGATTCCTGATCCAGCTTAATATCGGTACCACGGCCTGCCATGTTGGTAGCGATGGTAACGGAACCATGGATACCGGCATCTGCAACGATCTCAGCCTCCAGTTCATGGAACTTTGCATTCAGGACTTTATGCGGAATGCCCTTCTTGGTCAGCATCTTGCTTAAAAGTTCGGAAGTCTCAATGGTGATGGTACCAACCAGAACCGGCTGTCCTTTCTCATGAGCCTTTACAACTTCGTCCACAACTGCATTGTATTTTTCTTTCTTAGTCTTATAAACAGCATCGTCTAAATCCTTACGGAGAACAGGACGGTTAGTTGGGATCGCGATAACGTCCATTCCATAGATGTTGCGGAACTCTTTTTCCTCAGTAAGAGCGGTACCGGTCATACCAGCCTTCTTTGCGAACTTGTTGAAGAAGTTCTGGAAAGTAATGGTAGCCAGTGTGCGGCTTTCGCGGCGTACATTTACATGCTCTTTTGCTTCGATCGCCTGATGCAGACCATCGGAATAACGGCGGCCCGGCATGATACGTCCGGTAAATTCATCAACGATCAGGACTTCGTCGTCTTTTACTACATAGTCCTTATCACGGAACATCAGGTTGTTTGCACGAAGTGCAAGGATGATATTGTGCTGGATCTCCAGGTTCTCCGGATCAGCCAGGTTGTCAATATGGAAGTATTCCTCAACCTTCTTAACGCCCTGTTCGGTCAGGTTTACTACCTTATCTTTCTCGTCTACGATAAAGTCGCCTGTTTCTTCAATCTCTTCACCCATGATAGCGTCGATCTTGGAAAATTCCTTGGAAACAGTACCACGCTCTAACTGACGTGCTAAAACGTCGCATACTTCATACAGCTTAGTGGACTTGCCGCTCTGTCCGGAAATGATAAGGGGTGTTCTTGCCTCATCAATAAGAACAGAGTCAACCTCATCGATGATACAGTAGTCCAGGTCACGCAGAACCAGCTGCTCTTTGTAAATGGACATGTTATCACGCAGATAGTCGAAGCCAAGTTCGTTGTTTGTTACATAGGTAATATCGCAGGCATATGCTTCTTTTCTCTGGGCACTGTTCATGTCATTTAATACAACACCTACAGTCAGTCCCAGGAAACGGTGTACCTGTCCCATCCACTCAGCATCTCGTTTTGCCAGATAATCGTTGACCGTAACGATCTGTACGCCTTTTCCCTTTAATGCATTCAGATAAGCCGGGCAAGTGGAAACCAGAGTCTTACCTTCACCTGTACGCATCTCAGCGATACGTCCCTGATGGAGTACAATACCACCGATCAGCTGTACCGGGAAATGCTCCATGTTCAGTGTTCTTCTTGCCGCCTCACGGACAGTAGCAAATGCCTCTGGTAAAATATCATCTAGAGTTGCTCCGTCAGCCAGCTTCGCTTTCAGGATACGGGTCTGATCGCGCAGCTCTTCATCTGACTTGGCAATCATTTCGGGGCGCAGGCTTTCGATCTTTGTAACGATTGGACGGATCATCTTTAATTCCCTTTCGCTGTGAGTCCCGAACAGTTTCTCAATTACGTTCATGGTATGCTCTCCTAACTTCTTCCTTATATAAATATAAATTCTTTTCAACCTGCGTCTGACCTGCAAATGCAGACAATACGCTTATGATACAATCTAATATATTGTATCACTTGACACAGATTAATTCAACGACTTCATAAAAAGTTTACATTTCCCCCCTTATTATGGTAAACCAGACATCTTGCACAAAAAGTATGTTCGGTTTTGTGCACATCCACATTGTCCACACTTATCCACAAAGTTTTCCCCCAAAGTTATCCACATCGAATTTTGTCGTTTTTTCTGCGTTTTCTAGTTATGCACCGACTTATCCACATTATCCACATGTTTTTTACTGTTCTTTTTTAAAGGTTCCACTCTTTCGGATCCTTTTTCTTTTTTGTGTATATCTCATAAATCTGCGGTTTCTGGCCAAAATATGCACGATTCCTATTGACATTTTCTGATAAGCATTATTAATAACTCAATATCCTTTTGTGTCTTTCGAATACTTTTTTTATAAAAAATTAAGAGAAATTATTAGTCAATTTCAGATTTTTGGTTGTAATTTTATAATAAATATGCTATAATGTCCATATCTCAGAAAAAGGAGTTGATGATTATGCGTTATACCATAACAGGACGAAATATTGAGGTAACTCCAGGTTTGAAAGCAGCCGTTGAAAAGAAGATTGGAAAGCTGGAACACTTTTTCACTCCTGACACCGAAGTGATCGTAGCGCTCAGCGCACAGAAAGACCAGCAGAAAATCGAGGTTACCATTCCAGTAAAGGGCAATACCATCCGTGCTGAAGAGAGCAGCACTGATATGTATGTATCTATTGATCTGGTAGAGGAGATCATTGAGCGCCAGATCCGCAGATATAAAAAGAAACTCATCGATAAGAAGCAGGCCGCAGTTGCATTCTCCCAGGCATTTATCGAGGACGAGGAAGATACTTCTTACGAAGACGACATTCAGATCGTTAAGACCAAAAAATTTGCTATGAAGCCAGTAAATCCTGAAGAAGCATGCCTTCAGATGGAGATGTTAGGACACAACTTCTTCGTATTCCTGAACTCCGACACCGAGCAGGTAAATGTAGTGTACAAGCGTAAAAATGGTACTTATGGCCTGATCGAACCGGAATTTTAAATCTTATAAAACTTCATAAAACAAACAGGGGAGCCGGTCGGCTCCCCATTTTCATGTCTGTATGTATCGTATTGGTCTAAGTATGTATTAGTCAAAGAATGTAACTGCCTTGCAAGGTGTCCTGTAGTTGGATGGTGCATAGCAGATACCGGTTGCAGGTGTACTGGAGTGGATGATCTTTCCGTTTCCTACGTAGATACCTACATGGTTGATGTAGCTGCCGCTGGCATAGAACAGCAGATCCCCTGGTTTTACTTCGCTGACCGGGATGGCTTTTCCTCTGGCAGCCTGGTCTCTGGAACTTCGGCCTGTGCTGATGCCGAAGTGTGAGAATACGCTCATAACGAAACCGGAACAGTCAGCGCCCTTTGTAAGGCTGGTTCCGCCGTATACATACGGATTTCCTAAAAACTGCTGTGCATAAGCGATCAGAGCGGTTCTGGAAGCGGTTTCTACAGTAGAACTTTCGGAGCTCTTGGAAGAGTTTGTCTCCTGTTTTGTTCCAGGTCCTTCGGATTTTGTCTCTGTCTTTGCTTCTACTACTGTATCTGCTTTGGTTTCCGCTTTGGTCTCAGCCTTTGTTTCTGCCTTAGTTTCTGCCTTAGTTTCCCCTTTGGTCTCCTGTTTTACAGTCGGGGCTGCTACTGTCACATCCTCTGCCTTTTCTGGATTGGCAGCGATCACTTTGATAGCAGCTTCTGTCTCTTTTGTAGTTTCTTTCTTGGTCTCTTCTTTTGGAGCAGCGGTGGTCTCTTTCTTTGCAGCCGTTGTTTCTGCCTTGGTCTCGGCTTTTGTCTCGGTCTTGGTTTCTGCCTTGGTCTCAGCAGCTTTGCTTTCTGCTTTCTTTGCTGCTTCTAACTCCTTCATCGCCTTATCCGCTTCTTCTTTGCGTTTGGCCTCGTCTTCCTCTTTGGCCTTTTCTTCCTCTACAGAAACTGCTTTGTTAAATTCTACACTGGTCTTCATGTAGTCTTTGAATACATAGCCTTCCAGATCGGTATCTACGGATACTTTCAGGAAATCGCCTTCCTGTCCTACAACAGAATACTGGGCTCCTTCTGATAAAAGGGTCAGTGTCTTGCTGGTCAGGTCCGGGCTTTCTCTTAAACGGAGGCTGGTGGTATCTACCACCGTTCCATAGGTCTTTCCTACTTCTTTTGCCTTTGTTTCTGCTTTCTGACCGGTAACGAAATATTCGGATTTAATATAACCGGTTACAGAACCGGACTGGATCTTATACCATTTTCCGCCTTCACCGTCTACTGTATCCAGAATGGTAGCTGCACAGTCATTGTAGATCTTTCCTGTAACAGAACTGGTGGTATTTGCCTCTGTACGGATATTAACAGATCCGCTTACCTTGGATACTGCAATATTATCATAGGCAGATGATGCAGCCTTTGTCTGGGAAGCAGCTGCCTTTGTTTCTGTGGAAGCTGCTACTTTGGACTCTGTTTTGGCAGTTGATGCTGATTTTGTTTCGCCGCTGCTCTTTGCTGCTGTTACTTCTAACTGATCGTAGGAAGATGCCAGCTTCTTTTCCGGCTGTGCATTTCCTGCATAATAATTATTTAATGCTACGGAAATTCCTGCAAGAGAGGAACCGGTTTCCAGATTTGTGGACGCAAAAGCCGGTGTCGCGCCTGCAAGGCTGCACATTCCGCTGATGATCAATAATTTTTTCCATGTGTTCATCGGTACTTTTATCCTCTCTTTAAGTCTGACAGATACTGCTCTGCGCTGGTCACTGCATTGGCGCCATCTGCCGCTGCTGTAACGATCTGCCGTAATTTCTTGGTTCTTACATCACCTGCTGCAAAAATGCCGGGTGCAGATGTGATTCCTTCTTCTGTGGCCCTGATATAGCCCTGTTCCATATCCACAATACCTTCAAAAGCGGCTGTTTCCGGCTGTATTCCTACAGCAATAAACACCCCCTGAAGATCCATGGAACTTTCAGTCCCTTTTTCTTTATCAAAAAGCAGCAGGCTTTCTACTGCCCCGTCGCCTTTTATGGCTTTTGCCTCTGTATTCCAGAGTATTTCCACATTTTCCTTAGAAAACAGCTGATTCTGAAGGCTTTTTGCAGCCCGAAGCTCTCCTCTTCTGTGGATCAGGTACACCTTGCTGCACATACGTGACAGGAAAATAGCATCTTCCACAGCAACGTCTCCGCCGCCGATCACAGCAACGGTCCTGTTTCTGAAAAACGCACCGTCACAGGTGGCACAGTAGGAAACGCCTGCTCCTGCAAGTTCTTTCTCCCCTGGGATCCCCAGCTTTTTATGGGATGCACCTGTTGCAAGGATCAGTGTCCTGGCTTCATAGGTCTCATTCATTCCCATGACCCGTTTTACTTTTCCTGGGCCTTCATCTTCTATTTTTAAAACTGTATCTTCTTTAAAATGTGCTCCCAGTTTATCTGCATGTTCCCGCAGTTTCATTCCCAACTCGTAACCGCTGATACCGGGATATCCGGGATAGTTATCCACTTCATAGGTATTTAATATCTGTCCGCCGCTCATCGTAGATCGTTCGATTATCAGAGTATCCAGGCATGCTCTCTGGGCATATACAGCTGCTGCAAGCCCCGCCGGTCCTGAACCGATTATGATCAGATCATAGATATGTGATGTCATTTTTTTGTTTCCTGTCTATTTTTTCATTGTCTCTTAATATATTGTAACCAATTCGTAAATATTGTACCAAGTCGCTAGCGCGACGACTAGCCCTAAGTACGTGAAACCACTACTTTTTTCATAAAAAAATAGCAGTTTTTG
>CAVDQU010000043.1:0-17854 GCA_963611035.1 Agathobaculum sp. | reverse complement strand
ACCAGGGCGGATTTGGGACTTTCACCCGTTAGAAACGTGCGCCGCAAGGCGCACTGTCAAAAAAGACAGAAGCCCGGTTGCCTCTGTCCTTTTTATTTAGGTTCTTATTTAATCCACATTACTTTATTTCTGAACTTCTATTTTCTTTCTCTTTAATATCTCATGCCAGTATACCGGCACAAGCAGCCCACACGCTCCGATCCATGCAAATGGCGTTGCAAAGCAGATCCCCACATAGCCAATGATCCCCGCAAATACCGTAGTAGATGTAACACGTAAGATCAGCTCAATGATGCAGGCTGTAAATGGCGTCCAGCTGTTTCCCATGCTTTGGATTGCAGAACGGTAGATCTGCAGCACTCCAAGAAGCAGGTAAAAAGGCGCTACTGTCAGCAGATAATGGTCAGAATACCAGGTGATCTCTGCTGTAGGCTGACTTACAAACATAGGCACTACCAGATGGCGTCCGAAAATGATCATCACACACATGATGGCATTTGCAATGCTTGTCTGAAGCAGACATGCGGCTGTCCCTTTGCGGATGCGGTCCCATAAACCGGCACCGTAGTTCTGGGCTACATAATTGGAAATAGCAATACCAAAGGCTGCATTCATAAGAACGGAGATCTGGTCTACCTTAGTAGCTGCTGTATATCCGGCGATTGCTTCTGTTCCCAGTGCATTAACAGCCCCCTGCATAGCCAGCTGGCCAATGCACATAACGGACATCTGAAAGCCCATAGGGAAACCGATGCTTAAATGTGTTTTTATAGCAGAAGACAACATTGTGAAATCTTCTTTTTTCAACCGGAGTATGAGGAATTTTCTCACTCCTATCGCAGTACATAATACAGCAGATAAAAACTGGCTTAAAACAGTAGCCCAGGCAGCTCCCGCCACTCCCATCTGCAGCGGAACAATAAATACCACATCCAGGACAATATTCAATAACGATGAGAAAATAAGGAAGATCAACGGTGTTCGGCTGTCTCCCAATGCCCTGAGGATATTGGATATCATGTTATAAAAGATGGTAGCGCCTGTTCCCAGTAATACGGCAAACATATAATCATATGCCATATCATAGATCTTTTCCGGCGTCCTCTGCCAGTACAAGATCTGGTGAGCCAGACCGCAGCAGATCGCGGTTATGACCACTGTAAAGAAAATACATAAGATAATGGACACTGCCACACTGCGGCGCATCCCTTTTTCATCTCTCGCTCCAAAACGGTGTCCCAGGCAGATACCAAAACCGCCTGTAATTCCCTGGATAAAACAGAGTACCAGATAGATGACGATCGCCGTAGAGCCAACAGCCGCCAGGGCATCCGCTCCCAGCGTCCTTCCTACGATCACTGTATCTGCCAGCGTATAAAACAGCTGAAACAGATTGCCGCCAATGACCGGCAGCGAAAATTTTAAGATTACGGAAAATGGATTTCCTTTTGTCAGATCCTGTGCCATGACTTTCTCTTCCTTTTCAAATTTAATCCCCGAACCTATTTTGCCACACACTCTGTCCCAAATAAAGCTATTCTCTTCTCCGTTTTTTATATGTAAAAGTGTCTGTAAGCAGCTGCCACAGCGGCACCAAATACAGATAACAGCCTGCCAGCAGAGCCGCATCCGGCGCTCCGATGACTGCTAAAGGCACCGCCCCTGCAATGGATCATGGAAACAGCGGAGCAATAAGGACTGCCCCATTTTCCAGATGCATTGCCATATCTTTCTTATCTGGCACCAGCTTATGGCATAACTGCTGGGTCACAATGATCGCCAGTGTCTGATTGCAGGATACTGCGCAGGCCAAAGCCGATACCGGCAGTATTCCCCCAAATGGTGAGATTTTTTCTCCTATTTTTGCGATCTTTTCCTGCAATGGCTGTAACAGACCTGTTGCCTCAAAAATACCGGAAAAGCAGGAGGACAGACACACGATGGCTACTACTTTCACCATGGATAGAATGCCGCCACCATCCATCATTTTCCCGATCTGTGGATCTGCTGAGCTGTATCCCAGGACCATTGTATGGAAAACATCGGAAAGTGTCCGCTGCTGGTAAAACAGACAGATCATAAAGACGCATAGAATGCTGACTATCATTGCCTTCTTTACTTCCACTTTACGCAAAGCCAGAATAAGAATGATCACTGCCGGCAAAAGGGGGGGATGATCCCCTGTTTAAACTCTTTTGCAAACAGACTTCCTACATCTGTTACTGTATCGCCAGCACTGTTTTGCAGCCAGCCCATTCCCAAAAACAGGATACAGCAGATGCCAAAGGGGATTGCTGCTGTTTTCATCATTTCCCGCATGTTTTCATACATATCCGTTCGCGTCACCTCTGACACCAGAAGGGTGCTGGTAGATACCGGTGAACAGCTGTCACCGAAAAAGGCCCCTGATATAATTGCACTGCCAGCCATTACCGGGCTGACACCCATAGTCTGGGCAATGGCCATACAGATCGCACCCATAGTTGCTGCTGTGCCAAAGGATGTTCCTATAAGAAAAGATACCAAGCAGTTTAATAAAAAAGCAAGAAGGATAAAAATAGAGGGAGTGATCAGCTGCACACAATATACTACGATGGTAGGGATCGTGCCTGCAGACCTCCATAGACCTGTAAGCACACCGATCAATATCATGGTAAGCAACACAGCCGATCAGCATTCCTGTAAACACAGCAAGCACCAGTAGCTCCATTGTAAACTTCTCTTTTGTTTCAGATTCTTTGTTTTTAAATGAATGTTTCGGCACTTACATTATCACATTTTTTATGAAATTTGAAAACACTGTAACCCCTTATTTTACACGGACCAGTTTCGCCACTGTTTCACAGTTGGCGGTCGCCGGAAACATATCAACTGCTACCGCCCTTTCTAACTTATAACCTCTCTCCTGCAGGATCACCAGATCCCGTACCAGACTGGTTGGTTTGCAGGAAATGTAGACTAAATGATCTACGCCAAAGTTAATGATACGGTCTAATGCTTTTGGGTGGATGCCATCTCTTGGGGGGTCTAAGATGATCAGGTCTGGCTTTTCGGTTATTTCATCGATGACCTTTAACACATCTCCGGCAATAAATTCGCAGTTGTGCAGGCCGTTCGCCTCTGCATTTTCCCTTGCTGCGCCTACTGCCTCTTCTACGATCTCCACGCCTACTACCTTCTTTGCTACCGGCGCGATGATCTGGGAAATGGTTCCGGTTCCGCTGTATAAGTCGAAGACTACTTTGTCTTTTGTCTCTCCTACATAGCCTCTTGCTGTCTCATAAAGCACCTCTGCTCCCAGGGAATTGGTCTGGAAGAAGGAAAATGGGGTGATCTGAAACTTTAAGCCTAAGAGTTCTTCATAAAAATAGCCTTTTCCATAGAGAACGGTAGTCTCATCGCTCTGTACCACATCGGCCAGTGTATCATTACGGATATGAAGGATGCCGGCAAAGCTGCCTTCCATTTTAAGTGCTAATAATGTTTCCTTCCACTCTTCCAATAACACCTTTTCTGTTTCCAAGGACTCCGGCATTCCTGCTGCTCCAGTCTGGCTGGAAGTTACCAGAGCTACCAGGATCTCTCCGGTTTTTACAGCTCTTCGCACCAGCAGATGTCTTAAATAACCTTCATGCTGCAGCTTTCTATAATATCCCATTCCTTTTTCTGTGAAATACTCTAAGGTAGCCGTTAATATTTTGCGGAAATCTTCATGAACAATGTGACACTGCGGCGTATTTACAATATCATAAAAGCTGCCTCTTCTGTGCATTCCCAGTGCCAGCGGACCACCCTTATATTCATCTCCAAAGGAAAATTCCATTTTATTTCTGTAGCCGTCAGAAATAGGACTTCCCTTGATACCCTCAAATTCATAGGACTTGCACACACTGTCTAAAAGCGCCTTGATCTGTCCTTCTTTGATCTTTAACTGCTCTTCATAGGGAAGACTCTGGTACAGACAGCCGCCGCATACGCCAAAGTGTGGACATGCGCCCTCTTTCCGTTCTAATAGAGAAGCTTCCAGTACTTCTAAAAGCCGTCCTTCACATTTTCCATTTCTCTTTTTATTGATCACAAATCGTACCTTCTGCCCTGGAATGGCATTTTTTACGATCACTTTTTCCTCGCCTACATGAAGAATACCCTTGTTTGGGAACTCTACCTTTTCCACAACTGCTTCGTAAATCTCGCCTTTTTTCACCTTTTTGCTCCTTATTTTCGTTTTTGCCTCTGGTATCTTACCTAAGAAAAGCGTGTCCCTGTAATATGAGACACGCTTTTAACTTATAAGCTTTCACACCTGTTACGGTTTCTTTCTTATTTATTCAGCCTTTTCCTCAGCCTTCTCTTCGTTCTTTTCGCTTTTCTTCTCTTCTGCCTTTTCATCCTCAAAGAAGTCATCGTCGAAATCATCATCGAAATCGTCTTCAAAGTCTTCCAGATAATCAGGAGTAAAGAAACGGTATACTGCGTATGCGATACCTGCTACTGCTGCTACTGCGCCTATGATAGCCAGTACCCAGAGGATACAGTTTTTCTTCTTTTCGTCTTCCTCTCTCTTGTGGATCAGTTCATTGATACGGCTGGTATTCATCAGTTCTTCCACACGGCTTAAAGCCTCTTTTCCCATGGTATCCCATCTCTCTCTGTCAAATCTGTTCATAGCAGATCCATCCTTTCTGGCTTATTTTCCCTAATATTTAGTATACCACAACCATTTACTTTTTACTACTATTTTCAGATACGTTCCAGCTTTGCAAATCCGGCTAACATCTTTTTCTGTCCGCCCTTGTCAAACTCTACGGTAATCTCATAATCTCTGGTTCCGTCTATGATCTCTTTTACAATTCCTTCGCCGAATTTGGCATGTTTTACACGATCCCCTTCTTTATAATCAAGGGATGCCGCTTTCTGGACTGTAAATGTCTTTCCAAAGCCTGGTTTCTTCTTGTGTTCCAGGCTCTGCACGCCGCTGCCAAAACTGCCCATTCCGGCAG
Source organism: Agathobaculum sp. (assembly GCA_963611035.1). Classification (GTDB taxonomy): domain Bacteria; phylum Bacillota; class Clostridia; order Lachnospirales; family Lachnospiraceae; genus Enterocloster. Next base: position 12,854 of record CAVDQU010000043.1, on the reverse strand, counting down.
TTTTGCTGCTTCCGTAACCTGCTCCCGTGCTGTTTCCAACTGGTGACGCTGTTTTAGAAGCGTAGGCATTATACCCCATTCCAAACCGGCTGGCACCACTCTTATTTCCCTGGTTCCATGGAAGGCCGGAATCATCAAAGTCATCCTGTTTGCCCTTTCCAAGGACTGGCTGTAATTTATCTGCATCCAAAAGCTCCGGCGGGATCTCATTAATAAAGCGGCTTGGCTTGGACCACCTAGTCTCTCCATTTACCATGCGCTGTCTGGCTGCTGTAAGCACCAGTTCCTTTTTTGCACGGGTGATGCCTACATAGCAGAGCCTGCGCTCCTCTTCCATTTCTGTCTTATCATCAGACATAATGGACATCATTCCCGGAAACAGACCGTCTTCCATACCTACCAGGTAAACCTTTGGAAATTCCAGTCCCTTGGCGCTGTGAAGAGTCATTAAAGTCACTCTGTCTTCAGACTCATCTACATTGTCAATATCAGCAACCAGCGCTACCTGCTCCAAAAATTCATCCAGTGTAGGATGCTCGCTGTCTTCCTCATAGGCAGCCGCCTTGTTGATCAATTCTTCAATATTTTCCAGGCGGGTCTGTGCTTCGATTTCCCCTTCTTCCTGAAGTTCTTCCTCATAACCGGTATCTTCCAGAATGTGATTGATCAGGTCTTTCAGGGAATATTCTTCTGAATGGGCCATTGCGCTAAAAGCCTCTATCTGGGCAATAAAACGGTCGATCTTTTCAGCTGCCTTACCGATACCAGGGATCTGTTTTGCCTCTTTTAAGGTATCATAAAAACTCATTCCATGTTCTGATGCAAAAGCTGTCACTCTTCCTATAGTAGTAGCCCCGATCCCCCGCTTTGGCACATTGATGATACGGATCACAGACAGATCATCCACACCATTTGCAATGGTCTTTAAATAGGACAGAACATCTTTGATCTCTTTTCGCTGATAGAAATTTACTCCCCCTACCAGTCTGTAAGGCACATTGTAGAAAATACACCGCTCTTCTAATAAACGTGACTGTGCATTGGTCCTGTAAAGCACTGCCTGGTCCTGATAGGAATAAGCACTGTCGCGGATCTGACGCACTACAAAGTCTGCCTCGTCCTTAGCCATGTCAAACTGTTTAAATAAGATCTTATCCCCTTCGCCGTTGGCGGTCCAAAGTGTCTTATCCTTACGTCCAAAGTTATGACGAATCACTCCGTTGGCCGCATCCAGGATATTCTGGGTAGAACGGTAATTCTGTTCCAGCTTGATCACCTTTGTGCCTGGAAATGTGTTTTCAAAGCTTAAGATATTCTGGATATCCGCCCCTCTGAACCGGTAAATGGACTGGTCATCATCACCGACCACGCAGAGGTTACGGTACTTGGAAGCCAGCAGGCTTACCAGCTTAAACTGGGCCATATTGGTATCCTGATACTCGTCCACCATGATATATTTAAAACGTTCCTGATAATAATCCAGTACCTGGGGGTTATTCTGGAACAGCTCTACTGTTTTTACGATGAGATCATCAAAATCAAGGGCATTATTCTTCTTTAACTGCTTCTGGTATTCCTTGTAGATCTCTCCGGTCTTCTTTTCCCTGAAATCCGCTCCTGCGTTTAATAAAAACTCTTCCGGGGTGATCAGCTTATCCTTAGCAGAAGAGATCGCGGCTAGGACTGACCTCTCTTTAAACTGCTTGGTATCAATGTCCATTGCCTTAAATACCTGACGCATCAGAGTCTTCTGGTCATCACTGTCATAAATAGAAAAGCTGGTGGTATATCCTAGACTTTCGATATGACGGCGCAGGATGCGCACACAGGAAGAATGGAACGTGCTGACCCATATACTCTCTGCCCCGAAACCAACCAGGTTATCCACACGTTCCCGCATTTCCCCGGCTGCTTTGTTGGTAAAAGTAATCGCCATGATGTTCCATGGATTTACCCCCCGTTCATCGATCAGGTAAGCGATCCTGTGTGTCAGGACCCTTGTCTTTCCCGAACCGGCGCCTGCCAGTATAAGAAGGGGGCCGTCTGTATGTAAGACTGCCTCTTTCTGTTTTGGATTTAATGTATCATAAATGCTCATATTATTTATACCGCCTTTTGTTTACAGTCCTGTAGACTCAGGTTCCCGCGCTGACGCGCTCTACTGCCTGCTTACGCAGGCTGAACCTTCGTTAATGGTCCAAGAAAAACAAATGCCGCTTTTCGGCGGCGCTTGTTTTTCTTTTGGACTCATTATATCATTGATGCTGTTCTCCCGCAAGCGGCGGAACACGAAAATATGTTCGAAAACAACTTTAAATCAACTTTCCTCTTGTCATATAGTTTTCAATACTATATAATATACATAGTAATGTGACAACATAGACCGAGGTGACTTTTAATGAAAACAAATGAAGAACGGCTTCAGGATCTTTTCGCCTATCTTGACAGACAGACTCACGTACAGCCGGAAGAGATCCCTAACATCGACCTGTATATGGATCAGGTCACAACCTTTATGGAAGAGCATTTAAAGAACACCAGACGGTATGAAGAAGACAAGGTCCTTACCAAGACCATGATCAATAATTACGCCAAGAACAATCTTCTCCCACCACCTGTGAAAAAGAAATATTCCAAAGAACACATGCTCATGCTGATCTTTATCTATTACTTCAAGAGCCTGCTGTCTTTCCGGGATATTGAAGAACTGTTCCGCCCTATTACCGCGAAACATTTTACAGGTCATGATTCCAGTCTTTCCCTGGAAGACATTTACAGGGAAGTTTTCACGCTGGAAGAAGGAGAAATGTCTTCCATCAAGGCCGATATCGCTTCTAAATTTGAGAAGGCCATGGAGACTTTTAAAGATGTTTCCAGTGAAGATAATGACCAGGATTACCTGCGGCTTTTCTCTTTTATCTGTGAACTTTCCTTTGATGTTTATATGAAAATGCAGATGATCGAACAGCTCACAGACCAGCTCCGGGCAGAACATCCAGACCCAAAAAAGAAGTAGTTTTTCTCCCGCAAAAAATCACATTTTCCATAATTTACCATTTCTATCCCCGATTTTTCAATGAGATTTTCGCCCTCTTCAAAAACCGGGGATTTTCGTTATTCTCCCGCGAAATGAGCGCTTACAATTTTTTTGTTCGTACATAAATATTTTTTAGATTGTTATTGCTTTTTGTTTATTCTATGGTAAAATAAAAGTATAAAAGATCGGTTTATTATTCGTTTTAACAACTCATTTGTTCTTATCCTGAAAGGAGATTTATACATATGTCTACATTCACAGTAAACGGCAAGACTGTGACAACTACACGCAAAGAATCCCTGTTGCGATTCCTGCGTGATGAGCTGAAACTGACTTCCGTAAAGGACGGATGCAGTCAGGGTGCCTGCGGTGCCTGTACCGTTATCATTGACGGTGAGACCTGCCGCGCCTGTGTGCCTACTACGGACATACTGGAAGGCCGGAATATCATTACCGTAGAAGGTCTTACTGACTGGGAGTCCAAAGTCTACACCTATGCATATGGAGAAGCAGGTGCTGTGCAGTGCGGTTTCTGTATCCCAGGTATGGTTATGTGTACCAAAGCGCTGTTAGATAAAAATCCGGATCCTACAGAAGCCCAGATCCGCTATGCCATCCGCAACAACTACTGCCGCTGTACCGGCTATGTAAAGATCATCGCCGCCATCCGCCTGGCAGCAAAGATCATGCGTGAAGGCGTGATCCCGAAAGACAGCGCGGATGACTGGAAGATCGGTTCCAGAGTCCATCGTCTGGACGTTGAGGAAAAGGTTTTAGGATATGGCAAGTATCCAGATGACTTCTATTTTGACAATATGTGCTACGGCTCTGCTGTACGAAGCAAGTACCCAAGAGCCCGTGTGCTTTCTATTGATATTTCTGCTGCTAAAGCCCTTCCAGGGGTTGTAGCAGTACTGACTGCCGAAGATATTCCCGGTGAAAATAAAGTGGGCCACTTAAAACATGACCAGTATACGCTGATCCCCGTTGGCGGCCTGACCCATTATCTGGGCGATTCCATTGCGCTGGTAGTTGCAGAAGACAAAGAAACCCTAGAGAAAGCAAAGAAACTGGTAAAGGTAGAATATGAGGTACTTCCGGCTGTCCACAATATTGAAGAAGCCGATGCCCCAGATGCACCTTTAGTATATAATGAAGAGACTTCCAACGTACAGGCATACAAGCATGTCTGTCGCGGCAATGCGGAAGAAGCCATCAAACATGCTGCACACGTTATTTCCCACCATTTTGAGACCCCATGGACCGAGCATGCATTCCTGGAACCGGAATGTGTTGTTTCCTATATGGACAGCGACGGGGATGTTTTCCTGATCACCACAGATCAGTCTTCCCACACCACTCTTCACGAATGTACTTTGCTTTTGGGAACTAAAAAAGTTAAGGTTCAGAATGCTTTAGTAGGCGGCGGTTTCGGCGGTAAAGAGGATATGTCCGTCCAGCACCACGCAGCTTTGATGACCTACTGCACAGGCCGTACTGTAAAGGTAAGCCTTACAAGAGCAGAGTCTCTTCTGGTACATCCGAAACGCCACCATTTTGTCATGGATTTCACCATGGGCTGTGATGAAAACGGCAAGATCATGGGCGTTAAAGCAAAAGTTGCCTCTGATACCGGTGCTTTTGCTTCCCTTGGCGGTCCTGTTCTGGAACGTGCCTGCACCCATGCTGCAGGTCCTTATGCTTATGAAAACTTTGAGATCGAAGGAACTGCTTATTATACAAACAATCCGCCAGCCGGTGCTTTCCGCGGTTTCGGCGTAACCCAGACCTGTTTCGCTACGGAAACTCTTCTGAATATGATGGCCGATGAGATCGGCATTACTCCATGGGAAATCCGCTACCGCAATGCCATCCGTCCAGGCGGTGTTCTTCCAAACGGACAGATCGTTGATAATTCCACTGGTCTGATTGAAACTCTGGAAGCTGTAAAAGAAGAATATGATGCTGCTGTGGCAGCTGGTAAAGCTGTTGGTATTGCCTGTGCTATGAAAAATGCCGGCGTAGGTGTTGGTATCCCTGACTGGGGCCGTGTAAAACTGATCGTTGAAGATGACGCAAAACTGCACATTTACAGTGGTGCATCCTGTATAGGCCAAGGACTTGGTACAGTTCTGATGCAGATGGTCATTACCAATACTGACCTTACAAGAGATCAGGTGGTTTATGAGCGAAGCAATACCTGGATCGCACCTGACTCCGGTGACACTTCCGGTTCCCGTCAGACTCTTGTTACCGGTGAAGCCTGCCGCCGTGCCTGCGAAAAGGTAATGGAAGCAAAGAATGCCAGTGAACATCATTCCTTAGATGACCTGAAGGGACAGGAATTTTACGGCGAATACCTGGCAAAAACAGACCCATTAGGCACCAACGTGCCAAATCCGGTATCCCATGTAGCTTATGGTTATGCCACCCAGATGTGCATCGTTGATCCAAAGACGAAAAAGATTGAGAAAATGGTTGCTGCCCATGATGTAGGTAAAGCAGTAAACCCATTATCCTGCGAAGGCCAGATCGAAGGCGGTGTGGTTATGTCCATGGGATATGCTTTAAGAGAGCGTTATCCAATCGATGACAACTGCAAACCCATCGAAAAATACGGCTCTTTAGGTCTCTTCCGTGCTCACGAAGTACCAGAGATCGAAGCTATTGTTATTGACAAACCGGGTCTGAATGTAGCCTGCGGAGCTATTGGTATTGGCGAGATCACCTCTATCCCTACTGCCCCTGCTATTACAGACGCTTACTATCGCTGCGACGGAGAGCGCCGCTACAGTCTTCCAATTTCCGGAACACCTTACGAAAGGAGGTTCTAATCATGGCTGTTAAAAAGAAATTTCCATATCGTTCTGCTTTTGTAGCCTGTAACGGCGGATGTCATGTAACAGAAGGCTCTAACTGTTACTATGGCTGTCTTGCCTGCGGAAAATGTGTGGAAAGCTGTAAATTCGGCGCCATTCATCTAAATGAATACGGTATTGCGGAAGTAGATGAGGAAAAATGTATCGCCTGCGGGCGATGCGTGCGGGAATGTCCTCAGCACATCATCCACTTACATGACTGTGCCAATACCATTGTTGTTAAATGTTCCAATAAAGATAAAGGTAAAGACGCAAGAGCTGTCTGTTCTGTCAGCTGCATCGGCTGCGGCATCTGTGAAAAGACCTGTACTGCCAGTGCTATCCATGTAGAAGACAACTGCGCTGTGATTGATGAAGCTTCCTGCTTAAGCTGTGGCATGTGTGCTATGAAATGTCCACGGCATGCGATCTATGATCTTCGAGGGATTTTTACAAAAGTAAGATAATATAGTCGGAACCCTGCCTGATGGCGGGGTTTTGTGCATAAAAAACGGGCCCAGCAGCCACATCATTCAGCTGCCAGAGCCCGTTTTCTCTTTCACTCTACTTTACAGAGCATACTTCCCTCTCTTCAGGAACTCGCCCTTCTTCTCTTCTACCACTTTTCCGTCTTTTACAGCCTGTAATCCACGTAAAAATACGCTTTCCACTCTTCCAGTCACCTTTGTACCTTCAAACGGGGCATAATCCACATTCTGGACCTGATCTTTGGCTGTGATCACATCTTCTACGCCTGTGCGCATGATTACAAGGTCTGCATCGCTTTCAGGAGCGATCACACCCTTTCTTGGGTATAAGCCGTACAACTTTGCAGGATTTTCAGACAGAACACGGCACATATCCTCTTTTGTGATACGTCCCTTATCTACACCATAGGTATAAATAAGTGTACCTCTTGTCTCAGCCCCCGGCATACCGCCTGGGATCTTGGTAAAATCCTTTTCTCCTAATTTCTTCTGCTCTGTGGTAAAGCTGCAGTGGTCTGTAGATACGGTCTGGATCGTACCATCTGCCAGACCCTTCCACAGGCAATCCTGATCTTCTTTCTTTCTTAAAGGTGGCGCACACACATATTTTGCGCTTTCAAAGCCAGGAAGCTCATAAAGACTGTCATCCATCAACAGATACTGTGGACAGGTCTCCACATAAACCTTCTGTCCTCTCTTGCGGGCCTGGGCGATCACATCGTAGCCCTCTTTACAGGTCAGATGCACCACAACAACCGGAACATCAGCTACTTCTGCCAGACGTAAAAGTCTTCCAATGGCCTCTGCCTCTGCTGCTGCCGGTCTGGTCTTTGGATGACTGGAAACGCCCATTTTTCCTGCTGCCTTTGCTTCTTCCTGCAAAGCTGCGATCATACCGCTGTTTTCGCAGTGTACACCGGTGATGCCGCCTGTCTCTTTCAATCTCTGTAGGATCTCGAACAAAGTCTTATCATCTACCTGTGTATCATAGGTCATATACAGTTTAAAAGAGGTGATTCCCTCATCCATCATATCCTGGACTTCTTTGGAAACAGAAGGATTCCAGTCTGTAATAGACATATGGAAGCTGTAATCGCAGGAGCACTTTCCATCTGCCTTTTCATGCCAGTTCTTTAAGCCTTCTGCCAGTGTTTCTCCCGGATATTGGGTTCCAAAGTCGATAATGGTAGTGGTGCCGCCTCTTAAAGCCGCCTTCGTACCGGTCGCAAAATCATCTGCAGTTACAGTTCCTGCTACATGCAGGTCAAAATGGGTATGAGCATCAATAAATCCAGGGAAGATCAGGCATCCAGACGCATCGATCTCTTTATCTCCCGGCTGTGCCAGCTTACCTATCTCTTCTGCAGTGCCAGTAGCCGCGATCTTTTCCCCATCAATGAGGATATCTGCAGGGAAACTTCCGCTTCCTGTGACTATGGTTCCGTTTTTAATGATCTGTCTCATATTATCCAGCCTCCTTTTTAATAACAGCTATTATATCCATTATAACAACAGCTCATAGCAGCCTTCTGTCTGAATCTGCTCTGCGTTGATCAGCTGCTCCAGAGAAACTCTGTCCGCAACCGGTGCACACCATGCCATTCCGCAGCCTGCGCTGATCTGCCGCGGAACCGGGATCAGACGTCCAGGAGCCCCTTTCGCTTTTGCCGCTGCTTCCATTTTCATTGCCATTGTGGTAGTTGGAAATGCAAATACCACTTTCATTGTCTTTTCTCTGGGCATGTTTTCTTCCTTTCTCTCAGATCCACACGTACACACGCTGATGTGCTTCACTGCCTGCTTACGCAGGCGGAATTTCCATTAATAGCTTATGAAAAACCTCTAGGGCATGACCCAAAAGCCACGCCCCGAAGTTTTTTCTTTTATAAAATTATCCGATCAGCAGATAGCTGTAATCAGAAATTACAGTCTTAATGATCTTCTGGATTCCGTCCGGAACATTTTCATTTGCTGTTCCAACTGTGTAATCGATCACATTGCCTGCCAGGCGTACCTTACAGGTTCCTGCTGTTTTGTCAAGAACAGCGAAGCCCTGGTTCTTGCTGTTTTCCATATCTGCTTCATTTGCAAATAAGGTAAACTTGTCAAGATATGGAGCGCTGTCCCATGGACAGAAGCTGCGGCAGTTGCCACATTCATTACACATATAATCTACATGGATCACCTGATGTTTATCCATACCAGGTACTGTTAAGGTCACGTTTGCTCTGTTCGGGCATACCTCTACGCAGTTTTCGCAGATACTGTTGCAGGAGAGACATCTTCTGCTGTCAGATTCTTCATTCTCCTCAGACAGTTTGCCCTTACGTCCGTAAACAGTCTCAGCATCAGCCATTTTGAAGATATCTTCTGATAAATCTCTTCCAATGATCGCTTCAGCTGCCTTCTTGCCATCTCTGATGCCTTCTACAACAGTAGCAGGTCCAAAGAGGCCGTCACCGGCAACATATACGCCCTTTACAGATGTCTCCAAAGTGTTGTGGTCAACAACCGGACGCTTCTTTTCATCTACAGCGATACCATTTGCCTCGTAGAATGCACCTGGAACCTTCTCGCCAACAGCTGCGATCACAGTATCAGCAGCGATCTTAACGATCTCGTCAGTTTCAACAACGCTTCTTCTTCCACTTGCATCGTAGTCACCTAACTGCATCTTGCGGCAGATCAGTTCACCATTTTCCAGCTTAACAGGTGCTAACAGCTCTGCAAACTCTACGCCGTCATCGATCGCCATTACTAATTCTTCTTCATCAGCCGGCATATATCTCTTGGTTCTTCTGTAAACCAGAGATACCTTTTCTACGCCTGCATTGCGCTTTGCAGCTCTTGCAGTATCCATAGCTGTGTTACCGCCGCCAATAACAACCACGTTCTTGCCTAAATCTACCTTGCCGTCAGTTGCCTTAAACTGTGCCAGGAACTCTAATGCGTTCATGGTCTCCCCAACTTCCAGTCTCAGTCTTCCTGGTTCAGAAGCACCGATTGCAAGAACAACGTAGTCATATTCTTTCTTTAATTCATCCACAGAAGTAATCTCTTTTCCATTTTCCAGCTCTGCACCCATAGCACGAACCAGTTCAACGTCATGATCAATTGCTTCATGTGAAATACGGAAGCCTGGGATCACGTTGCGCACAACGCCGCCCATTTTTTCTGCCCTCTCAAATACTGTAACCTTCATACCGCCTTTTGCAAGGAAGTATGCAGCTGCCAGACCAGCTGGGCCGCCGCCTACTACAGCTGCCTTCTTATCAGAAGTAACTGCAGGTGCCTTAAGTGCTGCCATAACAGCATCGATTCCGCCCTGTGCAGACTCTAACTTGGTTCTGCGGATGTCTACAGAAGCCTCGTAGAAGTTTCTGGTACATTTGCTCATACAGTTGTGTGCGCAAATGGTACCGGTGATAAATGGAAGCGGATTCTTGTTTAAAATAACCTTTAATGCTTCTTCGTATTTCCCTTCACCTGCTAACTGCATGTAACGGGTAATGTCCTGATGGATTGGACATCCTTCCTGACATGGAGCGATAAAACAGTCTGTAAGAGGAACCGGCTTTTTCACTTTTCTGGATGGAAGCGGCTTAACAGCCTTTACATGGTGTTTGTCAGACTTTGCAGACTCTACCATGGCTTCTACCTTCTCTGCGCTTACGCCAGTAAAAGCAGCTGCCTCTTTTTCCTTAAATAACTGTCCGATCTGCTCTAATCTCTCATAACCGCCTGGCTTTAACATGGTAGTTGCCATGGTCACAGGCCAGATACCAGCATCTACGATCTTTGTGATATTAAAGTAATCAGCACCGCCGGAGTAGGAAATACGCAATTTTCCGTCAAAGTCTTTTGCCAGCTTCTGTGCAACGGACATAGACAGAGCGTATAAGGACTTACCGGACATGTACATTTCTTCACTTGGAAGTTCGTTCTGTTTTACATCAACCGGGAAGGTATTTGTGATCTTAACACCAAACTCCAGTCCCTTCTCATCTGCCAGTTTCTGCAGTCTCTGTAACATTGGAACTGCGTCTGTGTACTGAAGGTCATCTCTGAAATGGAAGTCGCCAAATGCTACATAATCATAGCCCATGTCATCCATTAATTTTCTTGCATACTCATATCCTAACAGTGTAGGATTGCACTTGATAAAGGTATGGACCTTCTTCTCAGTAAGCAGATAGCTTGCAATACGCTCGATCTCCTGTGGAGGACATCCGTGCAAAGTGGAGAGAGTTGCACAGTTGCAGATTTCAGGGGAAATGCTTTCAACATCCTCTTTTGTCAGGTTCTCGAAATGATCCAGGTTATCTAACAGCCACTGACGGCACTCATTAAAAATTGGTGCTGCAGAAGCATCCTTCATTCCTTCAATAAAACGGTCTACCTTTTCCAGTTTGATGCCGTCCAGGTCATAACCAACAGACATATTAAACTGGAAGCCGTCCATAGAGCCAAGGCCATATTCCTTAGCTAATACCTTACAGGCAAACCATGCTTTCACGTACTCATCATATGCCTGTGGCACATAAAGCTCAGTGGACCATTCACAGTTATAGCACTCGTCATCTGCCTTGATACATGGCTTTGCTACTGGAAGGTCTTCACCATCTAACTTCTGAACTGTCTTTAATTCAAAGAAGCGGCTTCCTGCCACATAAGCAGCTACAATATTCTGGGTCAGCTGGGTGTGTGGTCCTGCAGCAGGTCCGAAAGGTGTCTCTAATGTACGTCCAAAGATCTCATATTTCTTGCTCTGATCTGCAACAAACGGTCTTCTGATGCCGAAGCTCGCGCCTTTCTTGTGTTCCTCCAGGATCCAGTTCATCATTTTTCCAAAGGGAATGGGTGTCATAATATCGCTCATATTCAATTTCCTCCTTATATATAGCACCCGATCAGGTCCCAGCACCGTAGGGGGGCTTCTGCAAAGTTTGGATCTGCTTTACAGAAGCCAGTTTTTATCTTTCAACGGCTCAGCCGCCCGGATACTCCGGTGTGCTGTTTTCCCGCCGCCCTGTAATCGGCTATTACTAACTAATCATTATCCATTATTAACCGTTAATGGAACGTTCCAGCTTCTTAGCCTCTTCTCTTACTTCGTAGAGAACCTTCTCTTCATCGATTCCGATCAGCTCTCTGTCTTTCATCAAGACTTTACCGTTGCAGACGGTGGTAACAACGCTGCGTCCGGTCATGCCGAATAAGATGTGGCTGTTGATATTAGAAGCATCCATAGGTGTTCTCGGTACATAATCTGTAACGATCACATCTGCTGCAGCGCCTTCTTTTAATACGCCTAACTGCTTCTTGAAGTAACGGTTTGCAATCTTTGCGTTTCCTTCAAAGAGCATCTGAGGAACTTCGCCCCATGCTGCAGTTGCATCGCACAGATGATGCTTGTGAAGTACATTTGCCACCTTATAAGATTCCAGAATATCCTGTGTATAACCGTCTGTTCCAAGACCGGTTAAAATGCCTCTGTGTACGATCTCCATAGTTGGAGGGCATCCGCAGGCATTACCCATATTGGATTCAGGGTTGTGTACTACCATGGTATCTGTTGCCTTGATCAGCTCCATCTCATGTGGGTTTACATAGATGCAGTGGCCAAGTAAGGTTTTGCTTCCTAAGATATTGCAGTCGTATAAACGGTCTACAATGCGCTTTCCATATTTGTGTAAGCAGTCATGCAGGTCCTCAATGCCTTCTGCAACGTGGATATGATATCCAACTTCGCCCGGTTTGTTGGCAGCAGCAAATTCCATTGTCTCATCTGAAATGGTAAACTGTGCATGCATACCCATCATACCAGCAATCATATCTGTATCATCTGCTAATGCATGTTTGATCCATCTTGCATTCTCTAATACAGCTTCTCTGGACTTGTCCATGCCGTCACGGTCAGATACTTCATAACACAGACAGGCTCTTACACCAAATTCTTTGGCAGCGTCTTCTATAGCAAACAGGCTGTCCTTGATCTGGCCAAAGCTTGCATGGTGGTCAAATACAGTGGTAACACCGTTCTTGATGCTGTCGATAAAGGTGACTCTTGCACTCTGACGGGTCTGCTCGTTGGTCAGATGACGGTCAATAGTCCACCATAATCCGTCCAGGATATCTAAAAATCCGTGAGGATCGTATCCTTTAATGCTTAAACCTCTTGCCATTGCACTGTAGATATGTTCATGTGTATTAATGAAAGCCGGCATGATAACGCCCCCCTTAGCGTCAACAAACTCAGCTTCCGGAAACTCTTTTTTGATCTCTTCCAGAGTTCCTACCTTTTTAATAGTAGTTCCGTCGATTGCTACTGCTCCATTTTCGAAAAATGGCTGTCCGGCATCTCTTGTGACCAGACGTCCGTTTCCAATGATCAACATATGGCTCTCTCCTTTTTATAATGATGTTGGGGTCAAAAGGTATTTTGCCCCCTCTGATACCGAATTGCTACGT
>CAVDQU010000042.1:0-17897 GCA_963611035.1 Agathobaculum sp. | reverse complement strand
AATTGGAAAGAATCACATTCAGAGCAGTTCTAATTCTTTTCAGAACTGCTCTTTTTGTCTGCTCTGAATCTGATACTTTCCTAATGAATTTTACCATAGCTTGATTATTTTAGAAAGCGGGGATATACTCTTAGCAAAAAGGTTTTATTTACAGAGATCATTTTGGGAAAAGAGGATGAGATATGAACATTCAGGTAAGAGAGTATACAGAAAAAGACCTTCCGGATATGATCCGTATCTGGAATGAAGTAGTAGAAGATGGCGTGGCATTTCCACAGGAAGAATTTCTTACAGAAGAGACAGGAAAAGAATTTTTTGCAGCCCAGACTTATTCGGCAGTGGCAGAGGATGCAGAAACAGGAAAAGTTTATGGTCTTTACATCCTTCATCCTAATAATATCGGCCGCTGCGGCCATATCTGCAATGCCAGCTATGCAGTAAGCCGTGACAGTCGGGGACTCCACATTGGAGAAAAACTGGTAAGCAACTGCTTGAAACAGGGAAAGGAACATGGCTTTGGCGTGCTGCAGTTTAATGCAGTAGTTGCCAATAATATCCATGCAAGACATCTGTATGAGCGTCTGGGATTTGTTCAGTTAGGTGTGATCCCTAAGGGATTTAGAATGAAAGATGGACATTTTGAGGATATTTGTCCATATTATCATGAATTATAAACAATCGAAAAGTATTTTAAACAGATTCCCCTTTTCAGGAGACAGAAGAGAAGCGTTCAAACTGCCACCGAAAGGGGAATTTTTTTATTTGGTATAAACTTGATCAGAAGGAAGATCCTGTAGTGGGATATTTAAGCAGTCGGTGCCTCATAGCTTACATCTACTTCGCTCCACTGTACCCATATAGAAGCCCTTGCGCCGCTTTTTGAGATAAAGGAATGGATCCTGCATAAGGACCAGAGTTTGGTATCAGGGTCCTGCTGGTGGATGGTGATGCTGTGGGACTCCTGGGAATCGGTGTACATCAGGTCATCTAACACAGTTCTTGTGGATATGGAGGTATTATTAAGGGTCGTTACCTCAATGGAAGCAGCAGGGTAAATAGTAATACGGCGTATATCTGCAAGGACAGGAACTGCCGTGTTTTTGGCTGCAATGGTGATCCGGATCGATGTGGAAGAGGTGTTCTGGTAAGTTAATATCAGGTTTTTTAAAGGAATATTTAGGGTGCTTCCAGACGCAGAAAGATCCACATGGTATTCATCCAGGGATTTGAAAAGGTTGGGAGTGGTAATGTCATCAGCAGTGGTCTTGAAATTTAACTTGTAGGTGAGGGGCGTATCCTCAACCACCGTGATCACTGGCGTTTCCCCATCGTCCCCTTTCTCGCCTTGTACTCCCTGAATGCCCTGATCGCCTTTCTCCCCAGTATCTCCCTTTTCGCCGGTGTCACCTTTCTCCCCCTTAGGTCCCTGGATCCCTTGTTCGCCCTTCTCGCCGGTATCTCCTTTTTCACCACGATCCCCTTTGGGTCCAGGCGGTCCCTGTGGCCCTAGATCGCCCTGAGGTCCAATAGGTCCTTTATCTCCTTTCGGCCCGATAGGCCCCGGGTTTCCCTGGATCCCCTGGAGGCCAATCTCACCTGTATCCCCCTTGGGTCCAATATCTCCCCGTACTCCCTGGGGTCCTCTTGGCTCTATAGGCCCGGTAGAACCTCTTGGCCCCACGGGTCCCGGGCAGCCTGGGTCTCCTTTCATTCCCCGCGGCCCCATAGGCCCCTGTTCTCCTCTTGGTCCCTGCTCACCCCGGGGCCCTTCCGGCCCCATAGGCCCAGGAGGTCCCTGGATAGTCACATACGTACCGCAGGAATTGTAATTGCCATAGTAATTTTTCTGTTTATTATTTGGACAGTTCATATCAGATTCCCTGTAACAGTCTGGATTTACTTATATATTATGCAGGCATGTGAGATAGGGACAGTTATCCACGATTTCCAAAAGATTATAGGGGGTATAACTTTAATGAAATTGAGATGTATATAGAAAAGAAGTATGATTAAAACAAAATATTGTTAAAGAAATATAATGAGACTGCAAGTGCGGAAAAGAGGAAAATATGATTTATTTAACTGATCAGAAAATGGTTTTAAAAAGTGACGGCAGTTTCGCGCCTGTCACAGATGAGAAAACAGCTGCTTCCGGCAAAGAAAAAACAATGACCTGGAAGATATTAAAAGCTCATAACCATGGAACGGACATGGAAGATCTGAGGCTGGTCTTTGACGCTTTAGTATCACCAGATAATAATTATGTAAGTATCCTTCAGACAGCCAGAGCCAGCGGTTTAAAGAAACTCCCGGTTCCCTATGTCCTTTCTAACTGCCACAACAGCCTTTGCGCGGTTGGGGGCACCATTAACGAGGATGATCATGTATTTGGACTGGGAAATGCTGTAAAATACGGCGGTATTTTCGTGCCGCCTTACAAGGCAGTGATCCACCAGTACATGCGTGAAATGATGGCAGGCTGCGGAAAAATGATCCTGGGATCTGACAGCCACACCCGTTATGGTGTGCTGGGAACTATGGGTATCGGTGAAGGCGGCGGCGAGATCGCAAAGCAGCTTTTAAAGAAGACTTATGATATCCCATATCCAAAGGTCATCGCAGTAAAACTGACCGGAAAGCCAAGACCTGGCGTAGGCCCTCAGGATGTGGCGCTGGCCCTGATCGCAGCTACCTTTAAAAATGGATTTAATAAAAATAAGGTTCTGGAATTTGTAGGAGAGGGCATTTTTAACCTGTCTGTGGAATACAGAATGGGTATTGATGTAATGACTACAGAAAGTGCGGCACTTTCCAGTATCTGGTGTACCGATGAAAAGGTCCATGAATATTTAAAACAGCATGGAAGAGAAAATGAATATAAAGAAATGATGCCGGAAGAAGGGGCATGTTATGACAGTCTGATCCAGATCGACTTAAGCCAGATTGAATGTATGATTGCTCTTCCTTATCATCCGAGCAATGCAGTTCCTATCTCTTATTTTAAAGAGCACATGGAAGAAATGTTAAAAGAAGTAGAAGCAGAAGGCCAGAAGATAAAAGGGGACAATGGAAAGCCATTTTCTATTATGTCCCATATCCACGACGGTGGTTTTTATGTAGACCAGGCCCTGGTCAGCGGCTGCAGTGGCGGTATGTTTGAAAACCTTTCTGCTATGGCGGATATTTTAGACGGATATACCATTGTAGGAAACCAGTGCAGCTTAGGCGTCAACCCGTCCAGCATGCCTATTATGGCAGAAATGATGGATCAGGGCATTGCAAAACAGCTGATGTTAAGCGGCGCCACCATCCGCCCGGCTATCTGCGGTCCCTGCTTTGGAGTAACAGATGTACCAGGAGATAACCAGGTAAGCATCCGCCATACCACCAGAAATTATCCAAACAGAGAAGGTTCCAAGCCTGCAAAAGGCCAGATGGCAGCGGCTTTTCTTATGGATGCCCGTTCTATTGCAGCAACGGTGCGAAATGGCGGCAGACTGACAGCAGCTACAGAACTGGAAGTAGAGTACAAAGACCGCAAGGCTGGTTTTGACTGCTCCATCTATGCAAAGCAGGTTTATGACAATTACGGCAAGGAAAAGCGGTCAACAGAGCTTAAAATGGGACCAAACATTGCAGACTGGCCGGAAATGTTTCCTCTTAAGAAATATCTGCTTTTAAAGACCGTTGGCGTGTATGAGGGTTCCCTTACAACCGACGAACTGGTGCCTTCAGGAGATGCTTCTTCCTACCGCTCCAATCCGGAAAAGCTGGCAGAATTTACCCTTTGCAGCAGAGATCCGGAGTATGTAAAGCGGGCCATGGCAGTACGGGAAATGGGAAGACAGCAGGAAGCAGTACAGAAATTATCTGACCAGGAAATGGATGGTCTGCTGGATCAGATCACTAAAAAATATGGCGCAGATCCAAAAGACATTTCCATAGGTAGTCTTCTGGCCGGTGAAAATGTAGGTGATGGTTCCTCCAGAGAGCAGGCGGCCAGCAGCCAGAAAGTATTAGGGGGCTGGGCAAACCTGGCAGAGGAATATTCTACCAAACGATATCGTTCTAATCTGATCAACTGGGGCATTCTGCCGTTGATCACGAAAGAGCCTCTGGTGGTAAAAAACGGAGATGTTGTCCTGATCCCGGATATTGAAACAGTCCTTAAAGATGGAAAAGAAGAACTGACGGCTTATCTGTTAGATGAGAAAACAGGAGAGACGAAAAAAGAGATCCCATGTTCCTTAGGGCGTCTTACAGAAGAAGAGCGAAAGATCCTTCTTGCAGGCTCCTTGATAAACCATTACAAATAAATTATACTATAACTAAATATGCAGAAAATGCAGTAAAAACATCCAAAAAGGGGTGCCTTCTATGACAAATGAAGATCTGGAAAAAGTGATCGCGATCGCAGAAGAAGGAAGCATGGCAAGAGCGGCGGAGAAATTATATATTTCTCCGCCTGCTTTGAGTAAAAGTTTAAAGCGTGTAGAAGAAGAGCTGGGGGAAGTCCTGTTTGTAAGGGCGTCTTCTGGCCTTACTTTGACTTTTGCAGGGGAATGTTTCTTAAAGTATGCTTATCAGATCAAAAAAATGTATGAAGAAATGTCCATGGAATTCTGTGAATTAAACCAGATGAAAAAGGGCGTTTTGCGTATTGGGGTAACAGAGCGGATGGGTTCCCTGCTTTTGCCTCAGGTTCTTGAGCGCTTTCGGAAAAAATATCCGAATATCCAGTTAGATATTGTGGAAAAAGGGGGAGTGGACCTGGAAGAGATGCTGGCAAAAGGCGGTCTGGATATGGCTCTGGTGTCTCTGCCTTTAAAATATCCAAGTCTTCCATGCCATGTGTTTTATGAAGATCCGTTTCTCATCGCTGTGCCCAAAGATCATCCTATGAATGAAGTATGGAAAGAAAAAGAAGCACTTCCTGTTACTGCCTTAAAAGGCCAGGAACTGCTTCTTACACGCAGATTTAAAAAGACCCGTCTGATCGCAGAGCAGATCTTGGAGCCTTTAAAGGGGGATTATAAGATCATTACAGAGTCCTACAGCATTGAGACCATCATCCGTCTGGCAGCAGAAAATATGGGAATTTCCCTGGTGCCGGAGATCTATGCAAAAGCCTATGACTGCGGGGATCGTCTGCAGTATTACCGCATTGAAAACTGCCCGGTCACATGGAAATGGGCCGTTGTATTCAGTTCAAACCCGCAAAATCTGACCCGGCCCTCAAAGGAACTTTATAAGATATCATCTCTTATTCATTTTCCAGTTTAAAAGAGTAAATATTTATTACAGAAACGATAAGGAGAAAGAACATGGAGATACGTCAGTTTACTTATGTAAATATGGTAGCAGAATGCGGCAGCATGACAAAAGCGGCAGCAAAACTATTCATTACCCAGCCGGCGCTCAGCAATTATATCAGCAAACTGGAAGAGGAACTGGGCACAAAACTGTTTGACCGGTCCGTTACACCCATGAAGCTGACTTTTGCCGGAGAAAAATATTTAGAGCATGCAAAAACAGTGATGCTGCAGATCGATAATATGGAACGTGAGATCCGGGATATTACAAATCACCAGACCGGCCGCCTGCGCCTTGGCTTTCCAAATGAGCGTATTATCTACATGCTTCCGGCACTGCTTCCTGTGTTTCATGAAAAATACCCAGGGGTCCGGATCGAGACTAATAATGCCCCTGGCGTGCGCCTGTTAGATTTTCTGGCAGCCGGTGACGTGGATTTTGTGTTTTTACCTGGTTGGGAGAAACGAAAAGGGATCGTCAGTCATCCTATTTCCCAGGAAGAGCTGATCCTTGTGGCAAAAAAAGGTTATATTCCTGATGAATGTCTTTTAGATCCAAAGAAGCGAATCTTTAACTGGAATCACATTTCTGATTTTCCGTTATTTACCTTAAAAAAGGGACATGCCCTGCGCAGCAGTCTGGATCTGCTCTGTGAAAGAACAGGAAAAACACCGAATATTTACATGGAGACCCACAGCAATATGCTTTCCTGCCGCCTGGCGGCTCAGGGAGTAGGCGTGGCTCTTGTACCGGAAATAAGCATGCAGATACTGAAAAAAGACCTGGATGCAGAATGGTATCACTTATTAGAATGTCCTATTACCTGGGATGTAAATATTTATTACAGAGAAGATGCCTATTTAGGCACCATGGAGCGTGATCTGATCCAAATGTCAGAAGATGTGTTTGGAAAACGTAAGCTGTGGAAAGGCGTCTGAGAACATAAAAAGGAAAAACAGATCCTGAAACAGATTCTCAATAAGAAAAAGTGATACCCCCCATTAGGCAAAAGGAATTTTACCAGAACCCCTTCTTTTTTTATAATAAAGATACAAGTTGAGACAGCAAAACGACAGGAACAAAAATGACAAAAAATAAACAATGTGAAGCAAAAGCAGGCTGTCTTCAGAAAAAGAAAGGGGTTCAAAATGAAAGAAGAAAAAGGATTTTTATCCAACTTCAAGAAGATCGGGGGAATGGATCTTTGGATGTATGTAGTCTGTGCGATCCTCATTGGCGCTACAGTAGCTACCGGATCCATGAGCAATGACCTGATGGCTTACATCGCCATCTGCCTGGCAGTTTCCTTACTGCTTCACCGCATCGGAAAAGTGCTCCCAATCTGGAATACCTACATTGGCGGCGGCCTGTTAATGGTATTCTTTGGTGCAGCCATTATCAAACAGTTCGGTCTGATGCCGGAAAGTTACATAACCATGATCAATGAGGTGACCAACGAGTCCACCAACACACTGACCGTATTTATCGTATTCCTGATCATGGGTTCTATTTTATCTTTAGACAGAGGCGTTTTACTTAGAAGTTTCGGCGGTTATATCCCGGCTATCCTGGGCGGTCTTGCAGGAGCATCTGTTGCAGGCGCAGGAGTCGGTCTGATTTTTGGAGTCAGTCCTGTGGATGCATTTATCCGTTATGTCCTTCCTATTATGGGCGGTGGAAACGGAGCCGGTGCGGTGCCTTTATCCCAGGTTTATGAGCAGGTAACAGGAAAGCCTGCTGCTGAGTATTATTCCTTTGCTATCATCATCCTTACCATTGCAAACTTAATGTGTATCGTAGCCGGCGGCCTTTTAAATCGTCTTGGAAAAGCAAGACCGGAACTGACCGGTGATGGAACTAATATTATGAAGGTGGATCAGAAACTGATCAAAGAAGATGTTACTTCCGATATTACCATGGATGATATTTTAGGAACCTTATTATTAGGCGGCGCCTGTTATGGTGTAGGGCGTCTGTTCAGCAAGGTCCTTCTTCCGACTGTCCTTGGTGCTCAGATCCACTCTTTTGCATATACCATCCTTTTTGTAGTCATTATTGCAGCTTTAGGTATCGTACCGAAAAATATTCGTGTAACCGCTAAGAAAGTACAGGAATTTATGACAGTTGTTGTAGCTATGATGACTATGGTGGGACTTGGATTTGATTTTAATCTGGGTGAACTGGTTTCTGCCTGCAGCCCAAGCAATATCGCCATTGCTTTATGTGTTGTTATCGGTGCGATCATCGGAAGTGCCCTGGTTGGAAAGCTGGTTGGCTTTTATCCGATTGACTCCGCTGTTACAGCCGGACTTTGCATGGCAAACAGAGGCGGCGCAGGAGATATTGCAGTTCTTACAGCAGCTGACCGTATGAGCCTGATCAGTTATGCGCAGCTGTCCAGCCGTATTGGCGGAGGTATTGTCCTGATCATTGCATCATTTGCATTTTCTATTTTATTGAAATAAGGAGCGTCAGCAGGCAGTAGAGCACGCAAGTGCGTGTTCGTGAGTCTAAGATTGGAGGCATAAAAAATGGGAAAATCCCTTACAAGAAAGATCATTGAATCCCACTATGTATCCGGAAGCATGAAAGCCGGAGAGGAAGTTTTTATAAAAGTTGACCAGACATTGACACATGATATTAATGCAGTTATGACCTATCTGGCATTTGAAGCCATTGGTCTGGACCGGATCCGCACGGAATGCAGCGTAAGTTATCTGGACCACAACCTGCTTTATGTGGATCATAAGACCCCGGACGATCACATTTACTTACAGTCCGCAGCAGAGCGCTTTGGCGTCCATGTTTCCAGACCTGGAAATGGTATCTGCCATGCAGTCCAGGTATCTCGTTTCGGCGCTCCCGGAAAGGTAAGCATGGGCGGTGACAGCCATACACCTCACGGCGGTTCCATTGGTATGTTGTGTATTGGTGTTGGTGGTATGGACGTTGCAACGGCCATGACCGGCGTTCCTATGCGTTTAAAAATGCCAAGAGTTATTAAAGTCAACCTGATCGGCGCTTTAAAACCAGGTGTGAACGCAAAAGAGGTCATCCTGGAGATGCTGCGCCGTGTGACCATTAAGGGCGGTCTGGGAAATGTATATGAATACGCCGGACCTGGCGCTGCCACTTTGGAAGTTCCTCAGAGAGCTACTATCACCAACATGGGCGCAGAATTGGGGGCAACCACATCCATTTTCCCGGCAGATGAGCAGGTCAGAAAGTTCATGAAGTCTCAGGGAAGAGAAGATGAATACAGAAAACTTCTTCCGGATGAGGACGCAGAATATGATGAAGTCATCGATCTGGATCTTAGTTCCTTACAGCCATTAGTGGCTTGTCCGCACCAGCCGGACAATGTTAAACCATTGTCAGAGGTAGAAAAACTTCCCGTACAGCAGGTATTTATCGGCAGCTGCACCAATGCAAGTTATGCAGATATTGCAAAGGCAGCTCTGGTATTTAAGGGCCACAAAGTCAATGATAATGTAAGCTGTACCTGTGCCATTGCTTCCAGACAGACCTACAAGGCACTGATGGAAGACGGCTACATCGGAATGTTAATGGATGCAGGTGTGCGTATCCTGGAGATCGCCTGCGGACCATGTTGCGCCATCGGCCAGACACCGGCTACAGAAGGCATTGCCGTGCGTACTTCCAACCGTAACTTTAAGGGCCGCGCAGGAAATCCAAATGCAAAGATCTACCTGGTAAGCCCGGAAAGCGCTGCTGCAACGGCTATTATGGGTACTTTCGCCTCAGCAGAGGACATTTTAGGGGACAAGATCGATATTTTAGGAGAAGTCCATGAAAAAGAAGAGTACGAGATCAATGATAACCTGATCATCAAACCTCTTCCAGAAGAGGAAGCAAAGAAGGTAGAGATCGTCCGGGGACCAAATATCAAGTTCCTGCCGGTTCCGGAGGTTCCTGTACAGCACTTAAAAGTGCCGGTAAGCTTAAAGGGCGGCGACAATATTTCCACTGACGATATCACACCAGCCAGTGCAGAATTTTCCAGCATGCGCTCCAATATCCCGCTGATGTCCAAATACTGCTACCACAGATATGATCCGGAGTTCTCTGAGAGAGCAAGAGAAATGGGCTCCAGTATCATTATTGGCGGTGAAAACTATGGTCAGGGCTCTTCCAGAGAGCATGCAGCCATAAATCCAATGTATCTGGGTGTAAAATGCGTTATTGCAAAGAGCATTGCCCGCATCCACAAGGGAAATCTGGTAAATCACGGCATCGTACCTATGTTATTTGCTGATCCGGCCGATTATGACAAGATCGATCTGAGAGATGAGCTGGAGATCGAAAACTTCTTAGACCAGATCCCAACAAGGGAAGTAGAAGTAAAAGATGTAACAAAAGGCTTTACCTTTAAGACAAAATTAGACCTGACAGATAATGAGGTGGATGTAGTGCTCTGCGGCGGCCAGCTGCGGTATTTAAAGAGAGAGTTGGCAAAATAAAAACAACATTTTACAAATCCTGGAATCTAAGATAAACTAGATAAAACAGACAGAACGATACAGAAAAGATGACAGGAGAACGACACATGGATAACACAAAGAGAAAAGGCGCCGTCAGCGTCACCATCACCTACATCTGCTGGGGACTGCTTACGGTTTTCTGGAACCTTCTTGCAGAGGTAAATTCCGCTTATGTACTGGCCCAGAGAGTGGTCTGGTCTATGCTTTTTATGCTGGGATACCTGGCAGTGACCGGACGGATGGGAGATATCAGACAGGTATTTGCAGATAAGAAAACAGTGGTCTGCTGCTTTGTCAGCGGTGTACTGGTGTGCATCAACTGGGGCGTATATATTTTCGCTATTAATTCCGGACATGTACTGGATGCAAGCCTTGGATATTTCCTGGAGCCTATTTTTGTAACAGCCATCGGCGTATTTTTATTCCATGAGAAAATGAGCCGTCTGGAACAGATGACAGCACTGTTTTCCATTATCGGTGTAGGCTATCTCATCGGTGTTTACCGCATGGTCCCGGTGATGGCGATTGTTATTGGCTTAAGCTTTGCTTTTTATGGGGCAGTGAAAAAGAGCGTACACCTGGAAGCAGGACTTTCCCTGTTTGCAGAGACCTTATTTGTAACCCCCATTGCCCTGCTGTTTTGTGTTTACAGTGAAATGAACGGCCACGGAAGTCTGGGAGTCCTTCACGGAATGCAGTTTCTGTTGTTCCCAATGGCCGGCGTGGTCACATCCATCCCGTTACTTTTGTTTAATAAGGGTGTAAAAATGATCCCTTATTATTTAACCGGCATTCTAATGTATGTAAACCCCACCATCCAGTTCCTTATGGGCCGTTTTTACTTCCATGAACCACTGGAGATCCACCGCCTCATTGCCTTCTGCTTTATCTGGGTGGGAGTTGGATTTACAGTATGGCATAATGTAAAAGAGATGAGAAACACTACCCACACAGAGGATATGAAAGCTGCAAGATAAAGGAATCATCCCTATTATGGCCATGGCTGCAAATGCTTTTGCGGAGGATAAAAAAGAAAGCCGGAAAACTACTGGTTCTCTTTCTTATAATGTTTTAACCGATACAATTTCATGGCAATCTCCACCAGGGAACGGTTGTCATGATCTGACAGGTCAAGGTTTAATACCTTGCAGATCTTGGAATACCGGTATTTAATAGAGTTGTAGTGGATATACAGTTTTTCGGCGGATTCTTTTAAATTCCAGCCACACTGTAAAATCTCCTGCAAGGTAGCAAGCAGCTCCCCATGGTATTTTTTGTCATAATCTTCCAGGGGCTTAATGTATTGCAGGCAAAGCTCCTCGGACTCCGGACTGTTCATGACCGGTGCAAGAAGGCGGTAAAGGCCTAAACGGCTGTAAAATAAAATGCGGTCAAACCACTGCAGGGAATATCCAAGATTAATAGCTACTCTGGCTTCAGAGTAGCTTTTTGATATGTCACGGATATTTTCATAATACTGTCCGATCCCCAGTGTAATAGTAAAGGGGCTTACATGGGATAACTGATTCTGCAGCCGTTTAAAGGTCTGCTCTAACTGCTCCGGAAGCAATTCCCGGCTGTCTTTAGGCACAGAAATGATGAATACGATCAGGTCGCTTTGACGGAAATATTTGGCCTGAGGGAAAGTCTGGTGCATTTCGTGGATAGAGTTGCGGAAGATCAGTTCCGTTGCTTCTTCCAGCATGCGGTTTGTATTGGAGTCCAGGCGGTCAATAAAGTACTTTTTAATGTTATTGATGTCAACAACTGCCGCCACACCGCCATTGGTAAAGTCCCAGCCGTACAGTCTTGCACGGTTGTGAATCTCCACATCCGCCTTTACATTGTTTAACAGAAGATCCTCTAAGAAGGATGCTTTATATTTCTCTGCCATCTGCTGATTGGCGATCCGGACCTGTCCGCGCAGGATGAGAACAATGCTGGCATATTCCAGAGCCGTTTGGACACTGCTTTCTTCCGTGGTTTGAAGCTGCCCTTTTTCAAAGAGAAGATAACCAAAGGCTTCATTTTTATTAGCAACAGCGTAATTGTCGTACTGGTTTAAAAATTCACCGGAGATCTGTTCCATATCCATGTCCTGTAGCTGATGCATGAGAGAAGAGTCTTCATCTGAAAAGAAAATGCTTTTAAAATGCGTATCCATAAAAGCGCAGGGTACTCGTGTAAAGCGGCTTAGTGTTTTTAAAATTTCAGGTACACTGTTATTATTAATAGCAAGCCCGAGGAATTCCTTATGGATCATATTTGCCTGGGACAAAAGAAAAGACTGCTGGCTGATGATCTGAGTCAGAACCGGGTTAATGATATCTACAAATGGATAAGCTTCCGGAACGGAGATCAGTGGCAGGTGCAGTTCATCTGCCAGCTGTAAAGCACTGGACGGGATTGCAGTAAGATAGCGGTTTTCTTTGATTCCCACACCTGCTGTATTCCGGCTGCTTAAAGTACTCAGAAACTCCAGAAGATCTTTTTCCTCATGGAGCATATAGGCGGTAGTAATGACTAATTCGCCGCCGCTAAGCCAGTTTGTGCCGTCCGGCGTGTCAACAACAGTAACATTGGTCACTTCACTGGAAATTCCATCCTTTCCGGCCAGAAGCCGCAGATCGGAGAAATTGGGAAGATTTAAAAAATCGGATATAGTCATGGCAGATCTCCTTGTTGTCCTTTAAATACAAATATTAAATCGTATTATTATCTATAATATACAATAAAATGGATGAATAACAACACTAAATGAAAAAAATTGTCCTTGCAATACAATGAAAACTGAGAAAGACAATGATATAATAGTCCCCAACATACAAGATGACCGGTGGAAAGACTGGGACATACAAGAGGAGGAAGAATCTATGGACTATCTGGCAATTGCAAATGCCCCTATTTTCTGGGTACTGTGCGGTATCACTGTTCTGATTTCACTATTGCAGGCGCTTCTGTTTATGAGACAGGCAAAAAAAGCAGCAGTTGAGGTGAAACTGGAGCAGGGATTGGCAAATAAGGCTTTTAAAATCGGTCTGATCTCAGCTATCGGCCCGGCATGCGGCGTATTTATCGTTATGGTCGGCCTTATGGCTTCCATCGGCGGACCAATGGCGTGGCTGCGACTTTCCATTATCGGTGCTGCAGCAACAGAGCTTTCTGCAGCAACCATGGGCGCTCAGGCAGCAGGTGTTGAATTTGGCGGAAAGGGATACACATTGACGGTTATGGCAGTATCTTGGTTTGCCATGGCATTAAACGGTGCAGGCTGGCTGTTAGTCAGTGGTACAGTTACACCGGCATTGGAGAAATTAAGAGGCAAGTTAAGCGGCGGCGATGCAAAGTGGCTGGCTGTTTTATCAGGTGCATGTTCACTTGGTATTTTCGGTTACTTAAATGCAAACGAGATCAAAAAAGGACTTGGAAGCACCATTGCCTGTCTGGCAGGTGCGTTAAGTATGGTAGCTATTATGAAACTGATCGTGCCGAAGCATCCGAAATTAGCGGAGTATTCATTAGGCATCGCAATGATCATCGGAATGTTCTTTGCAGTGGTCCATGATCTGGCACTGGCGTAGGGGGGATAGATTATGAAAGATTATATGGCAGAATGGAAGAGAAACAGTATCCGCATTGGCGCACCTACCTGTATTCTGGCTGCGTTCACTGCATTTATCCCGGTATTATTCTTATGCAGCCGGTATCAGTGCTGGCCAAAGCTTGAAACCGTCCTGACAGCATGGGCGATGACCGCATTATCTTTTGGTGCATTCTATATTGTTGAGCCTATTTCTTATTATGCAGCTTTGGGTATGAGCGGTACATACCTAGGTTTCCTTTCCGGAAACATTGGAAACATGCGTGTTCCCTGTGCGGCTCTGGCACTGGATGTAACAGACAGCAAGAGCGGTACCATTCAGGCAGAAGTAGTATCTACCATGGCTATCTGCGGTTCTATTATCACAAATCTGATCGCAACCACTGGTGCAGTTTTAGTCGGATCTGCCGTAGTAGCCGTTCTTCCGGCATTTTTAAACTCTGCATTAAAGAACTATGCGGCAGCTGCTATATTTGGAGGAACTTTTGGAAACTTCGCAGTAAAATATCCAAAGGTAGCAGTATTTGGTCTTCTGATTCCAACGGTGCTTAAACTTTTCGTGCCGGTACCGGCATGGGTGATCATTGTATGCGCAGTATTTGGTACTCTTGGAATGGCCCGTCTGTTCTATGTAAGTGACAAGAAAAAAGAAGGTAACGCAGATATTGCCGAGGAGGCATAAAAAAATAAATGAGACCCGATTGGGAGAGGAGATTGTATCACTATGTGGAAAGAATGTAAAGATTTACAGGACTATATCGTAGGATTAAGAAGAGATCTGCACCAGATCCCGGAGCTTGGCTTGAACCTGCCGGAAACAGCTGCTTATGTAACAGCTGAGTTGGATAAGATCGGTATCCCATATGTATGCTCAAAGAAGGACAGCGGCATTATCGCCACTATTAAAGGCGGAAAGCCGGGAAAGACCATCTGCCTGCGTGCAGATATGGACGCACTTCCTATTAAAGAAGAGACGGGACTTTCTTTTGCTTCCAAACACGAAGGCTGTATGCATGCCTGCGGTCACGATACCCATACGGCTATGCTGTTAGGCGCAGGAAAAGTTCTGTGGGCGCACAAAGACGAAATCGCAGGTACGGTCCGTCTCATGTTCCAGACTTCTGAGGAACAGTCCAGAGGTGCGGAAGTGATGATTGAAAACGGCGGCGTAGAAGGTGCTGATGCTGTATTCGGCACCCATATCGGAACCATTCTGGATAAGACGATTCCTACAGGAACGGTGATCGTAACTCCGGGCTGCTGCATGGCTGCCTTTGACAAGTTTGTGATCAAGGTAAATGGAAAAGGCTGTCATGGCTCTACTCCTGAAAAGGGCATTGATCCGGTGAATATTGCAGCGCATATCGTGATCGCTCTTCAGGCTATTACCACCAGAGAATTAAATGCAACAAAGCCACTGGTACTGACCATCGGAAAGATCCAGGGCGGAAGTCAGTACAATGTTATCCCCAATGAAGTAGTCATCGAAGGAACCATTCGTACTCTGGAAGAAGAGGTACGCCAGTTTGCCGCAAAGCGCATTGGTGAGGTTGCCCAGGCAACGGCTGCTGTATTTGGCGGAACTGTAGACTATGAAATGATCTGGGGCGCACCGCCTGTTATCAACGATGACAAGATGGCAGCTCTGGCTGCAAAGGCAGCAAAGACCGTGGTAGGCGAAGATCATGTGATCACCGAAGTAAAAGCTCCCAATATGGGCGGTGAAGATTTCGCTTACTATCTGGAAAAACTGCCGGGAGCGTTCATGTTCTTAAGCTCCTCTAACCCGGCCAAAGGAACCGATGTTTCCCACCACAATCCGAAATTTGATGTAGATGAGGATGTGCTTTGGGAAGGCTCTGCAGTGTTTGTAGCGATTGTGGAAGAGTTTTTGAAATAAGTAGAATGAGAAAGTTATTAGCCCCTGCGCCAAAGACGCAGGGGTGATTTTTATGTTGCCTTGCATCCGGAAGAAGCTGGCGGTTAGATTTTTTTCATGTTTTTAAGAAGGGCATCAGACAGCTGAAACAGGGATATTACAGTCATGATCCCTGCTGCCAGCGCAATAGCTAATCCAACAGCCGTCTGTGCTTTTGTAATAAACTGAGGCATATCATGCCGAAGGGCCGCGTCCATTGCATAATACAGGGAACCTCCGGGAATTAATGGAATAACAGTGGGGATTAAAATGGTTGTAGCAGGCGTTTTTAACAGTTTTGCCCATATCTTTGAATAAATGGTGATGAGTATCGCTGTAAAGAAAAAGCCCAGGAACTCATTATCTATAAAATGTAAAAATACAAGATAGGCAGCCCAGAAAACAGCGCCTCCAACAGAAGGAACTAAGAGCCGCTTGCCCCTGGTATTATAGATAATGGAAAAACCAAGGGATCCGAAGAAGGATGCAATAATGGAAAGCACATTCTGACTCATAAAATTCCCCCTAACAACATTTTAGAAAAGATGAACCCAATGGCAACACAGACGGCAGTGATCATTGCTTCGGAAAAATGCAAAAGACCGCTGATCATATCCCCGCTGATAAAATCCTGAAATGAATTTGTCATTAAAACACCGGGGATCAAAAGCATGATATTTCCGATCATGATCATTTCTACGTGCTGTCCAAGACCAAGGTAACAAACAAGGATACATGCAATGCCGGAGATCATGGAACAGAGTATATTGGAAAAGATAGCCTTCATTTTCAGGGCGGAAAAAGCATATAAACTGATCCGTATCAGAGCTCCTGCAAATAATGCCCCAAATCCATCAGAAAGGTTCCCACCAAAAAAAATGGCAAATGCCCCGGCTGTCATTGCATAAACAGCGCATTGCAGTGCAGGAGAGTAGACCGGACCTTTTAAGATCTTTTTGTATTCCTGGTCGATCTCCTGAAAAGAGGGATGGGTGGAACAGATCTGTCTGGAAAGATTATTCAGGTGGTCCAGCTTCCACATATTTGTGCCATAGTTTAAGATCCTTCGTGTTTGAGTGATCCATGTTTCTTTTCCTGTTTTTAGTGTTACGATGATGCAGGAGGCAATGGAAAAAACATGGCTTTCCTGGATATCATAAGCATCACAGATCCGCCGGATGGTGTCTTCTATGCGGCTGATCTCTGCACCGCTGATCAAAAGCTGCTCCCCAATATTAATGGCACTGGTCAGAACTTCGTTGTCTGTTATGCCGTTAGTTTTATTTAGTAAGTTGTTTTCCTGGCCTTCCACTTTATCACCTTCTCCGTCAGAATTTTATGGAGCATTTTGTTTTAAACTATGTCCATTATACGGAGGAGATATTTCTTTTACAAGTATTTGCAAGGCACAGAACCATTGAACGTTTTTCATCAAATGTTGAATGGTTCTGCCGGATTTGGATAGGAAGAGGCGTAGCTTATAATATGTTTCTGGAAAATTTCTGCTGCAGGAGAAAGTGTTGTATTCTTCTTTTGCAGCAAAGCAATATGGCGGAATTGCTGTGGACGGAAGGAATAGACATTTACAGGGGAAGTTGTCCCCTTTAATACCAGGCGCCCTAAAATACAAAAGCCTAAACCAGCAGATGCCATTGCAACCAGTCCTGCATCGTCAGTGGCTGTAATGGTGGAATTTGCATTTAAGTGAAGTTTTTCAAGAACACTGCGGGATTCTGCGCCATAGTCCTGATCACTGATGATGAAAGCGGAATTTTGCAGTTCCTCTGCAGTGATAATCCCAGGAGTGGCTGTGTGAAAGTCGGAATTTGCAACACAAACCATTTCATCTTCGTAGATGACGGTAGAGCTGATGGCAGAGGAGTTGATAGTATCACAAGAGTAGTAAGAACTAATACCAATATCAATCTCATTTTGCTCCAGCTTTTTTACGATCTGCGCATTATTAATACCGGCAAATATATGGATCTGTATGTCGGGATAATGATGCCGAAAATTATTCACAAGTTCAGGGATCCAGTTAATGCAGATACTGGAGCAGGTTCCAAGACGGACATTACCAGAAGCCAGACCATTGATCGCTGCGATCTTTTCATTGAAATGCTGGTGGTTTTGTATAACAGCATATGCAAGGGGAAGAAGGGCAGCTCCGTTGTCTGTAAGTTCGATCCCATGTGTATTTTTTATGAATAATGGAAAGCCTATCTCCCGTTCTATGCGGGAAATAGCATGGCTGATAGCAGACCTGGTCAGGTAAAGCTTATCAGAAGCCAGGCTCATATTTTTCAGTTCGGAAACAGTTGTAAAAATAATGTAATCAGATAATGTCATAGTAATCCCCTCTCTGTTAAAAATTATAATTCCTGCACAAACAAATGTAAATAAGAATGGTGAATTTTGTTCAACTTAATATGAATATATAGCAATTACATTCACAACAAGACTATGTTACAGTTAAGAAGTCGATAGAAAAACGAAAAGGTATACTTACTCGAGAAGGTATTTCTAACAAACGGAGGGGAGATAAAATGAAGCCAACAAGCAG
>CAVDQU010000041.1:0-18005 GCA_963611035.1 Agathobaculum sp. | reverse complement strand
GTCCCGACTCCAGGATCGGCATTATGGCATCAATTCTTATGGGAAGCACAGAAACGGTCCTTTACTGTATGAGTGTTTATTTCGGCTCTGCAGGCATTACCCGCACCAGGCATACACTTGCAGGGGGACTTTTAGCTGCGTTCATCAGTCTGGCAGCCAGTGTCTTCCTGGCAGACCAGCTGGTTTTATGATACCTGTTTACCTACTTGTTTTCATGCTCTATGGGAATTTCCTTTATGAAATTCTATTGAATAAATCCCTGCTCTCAGATATACTAATACGGGAAATGTACTCTCGGACAAAAAAGACTCTAGTGCACTGGCACATTCATTTTCAGACTAATGACGCTGAATATTTTTTCATTGACAAGGCGACTGAAAGAGGCGATGCGGTGGCATCGTCGATTGAAGTCAACGCAGTTCAATGGGAAAATAGACAAGTCAATTAGTCGAAATATGAATGTGTCAGTACACTAGGAGTACATAAACACACAGGAGGTTACAACTCAAATGGATAATGATTATCTGATCAAAAAACCGCCCTCACAGGCGTTATTTTTATTTTCACTGCCAATGATCATAGGAAACCTGTTTCAGCAGACCTATACAATGGTAGACTCTGCTATTGTAGGCCGTTACGTCAGCGAGCAGGCTCTGGCAGCAGTAGGCGCTTCCTATGCGCTGACCAACATTTTTATCTGCGTAGCTATTGGTGGCGGTATTGGCGCGTCGGTGATCGTAAGCCGGTATTTTGGCGCCAAAGAGTACGGAAGAATGAAAACGGCAGTATTTACAGCCATGTTGTCCTTCCTTGGTATCAGCTTAGTTCTTGGTGTGGCTGGTCTGGTCCTTGGTAAACAGATCATGATCTGGTTAAATACCCCGGCAGATTGCCTGGATATGGCGGCACAGTACCTGCGGATCTATTTTTTAGGACTGCCATTCCTTTTTATGTATAACGTCCTTTCCGCCATGTTCAACGCATTGGGAAAATCCAGTATCCCTCTGTATTTCCTGATCTTTTCTTCCGTGTTTAATGTATTCCTTGATATTATCATGGTCACGAAAATGGATATGGGAGTAGCCGGTGTTGCATGGGCAACGCTGATCGCACAGGGAATTTCCGCTGTTCTTTCCTTCGTCGTTCTTCTTAAAAACTTAAAAGCACTGGAAGGAAAGCAGAAAACATTATTTGATACAATGGAACTGGCAGAAATGACCCGTATTGCCATTCCTTCTATTTTACAGCAGTCTACTGTATCCATCGGCATGATGTTAGTACAGTCTGTAGTCAATGGCTTCGGCTCTGAGGCACTGGCTGGTTTTTTCGCAGCTATGCGTATTGAGTCCATCTGCGTAGTGCCAATGTCCGCCATTGGAAACGCCGTTTCTTCCTATACGGCGCAGAACATCGGTGCACAGCAGAAAGACCGTGTTGTCCAGGGACTTCGCGCAGCCGGTAAAATGGTCATTATCTGCGCTGTGATCATCTGCTTCTTTCTGGAAATATTCAGCCGGGGCATGATCGGTATGTTCCTTGGAAATGAAGGAACGGACATTGCGTTTTCTACAGGAATCGGTTATCTTACCTTTATGGGCTGGTTTTTCTGCCTTATTGGTTTTAAAATGGCAGTAGACGGCCTGCTGCGCGGTGCCGGAGACATGAAAATGTTCACAGTAGCAAACCTGGTAAACTTAGCGATCCGTGTGATCGTAGCCATTACCTGTGCCCCAAGATTTGGTATTGCCATGGTATGGTACGCAGTTCCTATCGGCTGGTTTGCCAACTGGGCCATTTCCTATGCAGAGTACCGCACAGGAAAGTGGAAAACGCTGTAACGATCCCGCCTGCTGTTGCAGGCGTGTTTTTGAAAAGCATGGTAAAACAGGCAGTTGCGTATACGACATTGTTAGAAAGAGGTACAACATGGAACGTTACCTGAAATTCAGAAAAGAATATCCCCGTTTCTTCTATAGAAGTTACGGCATAGAAGAAACATTAAACGAATTAAAGATCACATACACCTTTGAAATAGAAGGACTTTCCCAGTTTACACCAACCTGGACATTTCCAAAAAATGGAAATCCGGAGGTGAAATGGAGCGAAGATCCCCTTATGAAGAAAATGATCTTCTCCCTTGGCATGGTAGAACTGGTCAGCTACTGGAAGATCACCTGCTCTCCACAGGTTGTTATCGAAGCAGGCTGCTTAAACGAAGACCAGATCCTCTGGTGGAAAGACCTGTATTTTAATGGTCTTGGTGAGTTCTTCTATGTAAATAAGATCACAGAAGCAGATCCGGAAGGATTTATGGAGATCGTCTGCGAACTGGGCGAAGAAGAAAAAGTGGCTCACGACTATTCAAAGAAACAGGACACAAAAGGCTGTGAAAAAGGCGTTTTAGTTCCTGTAGGCGGCGGAAAAGACTCCGCTGTTACCCTGGAACTGTTAAAAAGTGCAGATGCGCCTGTTTTCGCCTATATCATTAATCCAAGAGGCGCTACCATTCATACTACAGAATCTGCAGATCTGGACGCAGACCATGTGATCAGCGTACACAGAACACTGGATAAGCGTATGCTCCAGTTAAATAAAGAAGGTTTCTTAAACGGACATACCCCATTTTCTGCTTTAGTGGCATTTTCTACTGTTATTGCAGCAAAAATGGCAGGTCTTTCCTACATTGCGCTGTCCAATGAATCCAGCGCTAACGAAAGCACGGTTCAGGGAAGCACTGTCAATCATCAGTACTCCAAGAGTTTTAAATTTGAGGAAGACTTCCACCGTTACCAGACCGATTATCTGCCGGGAAGCGCTTACTATTTCAGTATGCTGCGTCCTTTAAGCGAGTTCCAGATCGCAAAATATTTCGCAAAACAGAAGCAGTATCACGGTATTTTCAGAAGCTGCAATGCAGGAAGTAAGACTGACAGCTGGTGCGGTCACTGCCCGAAATGCTTATTTGTATACTTTATCCTTTCCCCATTCCTTTCAAGGGAAGAAG
Organism: Agathobaculum sp.; assembly: GCA_963611035.1. GTDB lineage: Bacteria > Bacillota > Clostridia > Lachnospirales > Lachnospiraceae > Enterocloster. The sequence continues at coordinate 15,001 of CAVDQU010000041.1, read as the reverse complement.
TAAAAGAGATTTTTGGAACCGATATGTTAGAAGATAAGACCATGCAGCCTACCATGGAGCAGCTGATCGGTATTCAGGAAGAAAAGCCATTTGAGTGTGTGGGAAGCAGAGATGAGATCAATACAGCTCTTGTAATGACCATCGATCGCCTGGAAAAGGATGGGGAAGAACTGCCTTATCTTTTAAAATATTATAAGACTACCGGTTTGTATGAAGAATACAAGGCAAAAGGAGATCATTTCTCCGGATATTTTGATGAGCAGAACCTGGTTCCAACAGCCTGGGAGGAACTGGTGCGTAAAAACTGCAAAACAGAAGAGTGCAAAGAAGAGGCATAAAACTATGATGATCGAAAAAATAATCCCCTGGGTAAAAGGGAAAAAAGTACTGATACTGGGATTTGGCCGTGAGGGAAAGTCTACCTGGAATGTGTTAAAAAAGTTGGATTGCTGTGAACAGGTAGATGTGGCAGATATGGCACAACCTAAGGAAATGCCGGAAGGCATCGGCAGATGGATCGCAGGTCCGGACTACCAGAAATGCTTAAACGACTATGACGTGGTATTTAAAAGCCCCGGCGTAGTCCTTGAAAAGCCGGTAGAAGAATATACCAGCCAGATCTTATCTCAGACAGAGCTGTTTTTCCAGTGTTTCAGGGACCAGATCATCGGAATTACCGGAACCAAGGGAAAGAGTACCATTACCACTTTGATCTATCACCTGTTAAAAGAGGCAGGTATGGACACTATTTTGGTTGGAAACATCGGCATCCCGGTATTTGACCATATGGAAGAAGTGGGCCCGGATACAAGGATCGTCTGCGAACTTTCCTGCCACCAGCTGGAATACATGACCGTATCTCCTCATATTGCCATTTTAACCAATCTTCATGAGGAGCATTTGGACCACTACGGCACTTTGGAAAAATATGTCCAGGCAAAACGTCACATTTACTTAAACCAGAAGGACGGGGACGTTCTTGTATGCAATGTGCAGTGTCTCCCCAAACAGGGAACCTGTGCATCAAAACTGATCGCGGCAAAGCCATCTTTTGAAGAAGCAGTATTTGAGATCCCAGGTGTTGCCGGACAGGAAGCAGTTTTGCCGCAGCAGATCGACATCTGGAAAAAAATGGAAATTATCCAGGAAAATGGTACAACCAAAGCCTGCTATGATGGTCATGTAATAGAGATCCCAACGGATGAGATCCGCCTTTTGGGACAGCACAATTACTTTGATATTGGTATTGCCTATGCAGTATGCAGTCTCTTACATATCGCAGATGAGGTATTTATCAAAGGCCTTAAGACCTATGAGCCGCTGCCTCACAGACTGCAGCTGTTAGGAGAAAAAGACGGCGTTAAATACTACGATGATTCTATTTCTACGATCTGTGAGACAACCATCCAGGCGTTAAATACGCTGACAGATGTGGATACTGTCCTCATCGGCGGTATGGACCGTGGGATTGACTACAGTGAGCTGATCCATTTTCTTTCCGGCCATAAGGTACCTTATATCATCCTTATGGAAGCCACCGGAAAGCGGATTTTACAGGAGATCCAGAAGGATTATCCAGATTTTCAGGACAAAGAGCGCCTGATCCTTACAGAGCATCTGGAAGACGCAGTAAAGAAGGCAAAAGAGCTGACCAGGACCGGTCACAGCTGTCTTATGTCACCGGCAGCAGCCAGCTATGGCATCTTTAAAAACTTTGAAGAGCGTGGTGAAGCATTTGCCCGTCTGGTGCTTAAATAAGAAAAATAATACAAGAACACAAAAAAATCACAGGTTTTTAAGAATTTTATAAGGATTTAGGGACTTGTGTCCCAGGATAAAATACGATACAATCTGTAAGAAGCTTTTTAGGAACGTGAAAGGGAAGAATGTGGGAACCTACGATACGCTGAATGATGTACTTGTGAACCTGTTTCGCGATATCAATAATATAGAAGAGAAAGCGATAACTACCAGGGACTATCAGGATCTGACCAATAACGATATGCATGTGATCAATGCCATCGGGGTCGGTACAACTAAAAATATGTCATCCATTGCAAAGGAACTGTCAGTGACCGTTGGTACGCTGACGATTTCCATGAACAGCCTTGTGAAAAAAGGCTATGTGACCCGCTGCCGCAGTACACAGGACCGGCGGGTGGTCCATATCTCTCTTTCCGAAAAAGGTGTCAAAGCATATTATCACCATAAACATTTCCATGAACAGATGATCCAGGGAGTAGTCAGTGTGCTCACAGAGGAAGAACTGCAGGCGCTTATAAAAGCACTGACAAAATTAAATTCCTGGTTCAGAAGCTTTGGCGAGGACGAATAAGGAGGCAACATCAAAATGAAAAAATGGTTATTAGGTCTGCTTACAGCTATGATGGCAGTTTCACTGGCTGCATGTACACCAACCACTGAAAAACAGAAAGAAACAAAATCTGCTGAAGAAGTGCAGGCACAGATCGGAGCACAGACTACCGGCGGCGCCAGCGATAAGGTGCCAGATCCAAACGTAGCTCCAGTTGCTATTATTTCTGTATATCACAAGGGCGATGGAGATACCTTAGTCCAGGATATGGATTCTCTGGATGATGATGTACTGGATCCACAGGCTCTGGTAGATAAGATGACAGAATATGGTATCTTTACGGAAGGAACCCAGGTTTTAGATTTCAACACTACCGGTGAAGATGATAATAAGACTGCTGTTTTAAATCTGAACCAGGCAGAAAATAACGAAGGCGTTTCTGATAATGCATTTCTGGTGGAAATTGGAAATACATTTGTAGAAAACTTTGAATTATCCAGTCTTACCCTTCAGGTAAATGGAAAAGATTTAGCAGGTGCTGCAGATCTTTCTTATGAAGCTGATTATGAGAATATCGACTGATAAGCTCTTATAAAATTTTATAGAACTTTATAGAACTTAACCGAAATATTTGATCCCCCAAAGAGACATAGAGATATGGCTTTTGGGGGATTTTTTTGCTTTCTCATGCATAAACTTAATATTGATATCAAATATAGCAGTGATCATAGTTTTAGCACATGGGAAGCAAGGAGTGAGGATATGGCAGGTTATCGCAGATTAATATCGTATATTTATGCTTATGAAGGAGAAGAAAAAGGAAAGAATATCGGTTTTGCAAAGCTGGAATCCAGAAATGGCCAGTGCCGACTGAGCGTAAACGTAAAAAGAGTGTATTCCGGTGGAAATGACATTGGCGTTTATCTGCTTTCATCAGGACAGGAGATCTTTTTAGGAAATATCTTTATAAGAAATGGCTGCGGTGAGTTCCGGACCATTATAAATGTGGAAAATGTAATGGGGACAGGCAATTCCATGGACAGCTGTATCGGGCTGATCATTCATGAAAAGGGAGAAGAATGGCGTGTATACAAGACTGTGTGGGAAGATGCAGTGGCCCAGGCAGCAGAACTGGATCTTGCAGAAGCGGCGGAAAAGAATCAGGAAGATATAGAAAAAAAGGATGAACGACTGAAAAAGCAGATTGAAGAATTGAACCGGGAGATTGATAAGGCGGCAGAGAACGAAGGGGCACAAGAGAAGGTGGAAGCAGGTGAAATGGCAAATGCAGAACAGGAGAATGGGGCAAAGGCAGTGGTGCCGGAGCAGGGCGCAGAGGCTGCAAAGAGCGATATTACAGTAGAAAATGATAATGCAGCAGAAAGTGAGACTGTGGCAGAGGATGCAGTGCCAGAAGCCCCCAACGTACTGCAAAATATGCCGGAACCGGAGACCTGGCAGCAGCCTCAGTCACCTGCAGAGCAGTCTGCTTCAGAACAGCCACCTGCGAACCAGCCGTCCAGCCTGTCATCCCGCCCATTGATCCAGACTCCCCAGCAGGAAGAGATCCCCCTGGGCAATCCCAAGGATTTAGAGCGCCTGGACGCAGAAGAAGAAAAATGGGGCCCGGAAGTGCTTTGGAACCGTTTCCGAAAACATTATCCCAAAATGCAGGCCTTTGACAGCCCGGGAACAGCCGAAATACTTACCATTCGTCCTCAGGACATCGGCCTTCTCCCAAGAGAAAACTGGGGATATGGCAACAACAGTTTTCTCCTTCACGGATACTATAATTACCGCTATCTGATCTTCGCCAGGGTAGGTGATGAGAAGCATACCAGATCCCGTTACATATTAGGGGTTCCCGGCCATTATTACAGCAACGAAAAATACATGGCATCCATGTTTGGCTTTCCCCATTTTGTCCTTGCAAAGACCCAGCCGGCCCAGGACGGCCGCTTTGGCTACTGGTACGCGGATGTAAGGATGGAGAATGTGGAGTAAATGTGCTATAATCAACAGACAAACAAAAAGAAAGGCAGATACACCCCATGGATGAAGCCACTGAAAAAGGACTTGCCACCAGACAGCGCAAGTGGGAAGCAAGAAATGAAAAACGCCGTCTGAAAGCCTTAGAAGAAGAGGCAAAAGCTGCTAAGATCAAAGCAGAAGACGAAAAATACATGAAAGAAGCCATAAAACAGGCAAAAAAAGCAGCCAAAATAGGAGATGTCCCTATTGGCTGCGTTCTTGTGAAAGATGGACAGATCATTGCAAGAGGCTATAACCGGAGAAACGCAGACAAAACAGTTCTCTCTCATGCAGAAGTGACCTCTATTAAAAGAGCCTGCAAAAAAGAAGGAGACTGGCGGTTAGAAGACTGCACCCTATATGTGACCTTAGAGCCATGTCCTATGTGCGCCGGTGCCATTGTCCAGGCCAGAATACCCAGAGTTGTCATCGGTTCCATGAACAGCAAAGCAGGCTGCGCCGGTTCTGTTCTCAACTTATTAAAAGAGCCTGGTTTCAATCACCAGGCTCAGGTTGTTACGGGTATATTAGAAGAAGAATGTTCTGAAATGATGTCCGGCTTTTTTACTGAGCTGCGGAAGAAGAAACGTCTTCCGGGAACTCTTTAAAAATACCACGGATTACAAACAGTGCCAGTAAAAATGTGGCGATATCTGCCAGAGGCTGGGCACACTGGATACCCAGAAGTCCCATAGTATAAGCCATGACTGTAAGCAGCGGGATCAGGAAAATTCCCTGACGGGCAGTAGATACCAAAGTGGCTCTGAGGCCATATCCAATAGACTGTGGCATCATATTTCCCATGATCACAGTGCCCTGAAGTGGCAGTGTAATAAGCTGCAGTCTGAGCGCCAGAGTTCCGATCTCAATAACGGTTGGGTCGTTGCGACGGAACAGTGAGATAATAGCGCGGGATGCCGGGAAACAGATCACACTGAGTACCAGAAGGATAACGGTACTTACGCGGATGCAGAACCAGCAGGCTTTTTTCACACGGTCATAAAGTCCGGCACCAAAGCAGTAGCTGCAGACTGGCTGGAAGCCCTGACCAAAGCCGATGATAACGGAGTTGATAAAGAACATAAAACGGCTGACAATGGACATGGCTGCAATGGCAGCATCACCATAAGGCTGGCACATAAAGTTCATCAGGATGGTAGCCACGCTGGCAATGCCCTGACGGCCTAAAGAAGGGATGCCGCCATAAAGGATCTCACGGTAAATAGCCAGTTTTGGCTGGAATTTGCGGATGCTGATAGAGATACAGCTTTCCTGATGATTGCACATCCATAAAAGGATGCAGAAGCTGATAAACTGAGAAAGTCCTGTAGCTAAAGCAGCACCGGCTGTTTCCATGCCCAGAGTAAAGATAAACAGCGGATCTAAAGCAATATTTAAAAGACCGCCGATTGTGATGCCAACCATGGCATAAGAAGCCTTTCCCTGGAAGCGCAGCAGGTTGTTCATAATAAAAGAACAGATCATAAATGGGGCTGCAATAAAAATGTACTGTGCGTAGGCTTCCGCATAAGGGGCAATGGTCTCAGTTGCGCCTAAAAGCAGGACGACTCTGTGGATATTAAAAGTAGCTGAAACTGCGATCACCAGTCCCATGATGATACCGGTAAAAAAGGCGATAGAAACGATTCGCTCTGCCAGTTCTCTTTTACCGGCGCCAAGGGAACGGGTCATATAGTTGCCGCTTCCCATTCCGATCATAAAGGCCAGCGCCTGGATAATGGACATGGCAGAAAAGATAACGCCTACAGCGCCGGAAGCACTGGTGCCTAACTGGCTTACAAAAAATGTATCCGCCATGTTGTAAATAGAGCTGATCAGCATACTGACAATGGTAGGCGCCGCAAGCTTTGGTATAATATGGCTGATGGGCGAATGGGCCATTTCATAATACTGGTCATGTTTTTCTTTTGTATGACTCATGAAAACTCTCCTTATCTGTAAAAATACTCTGAGGGTTATTATAACAAAGGAAAACAGGGATAACAAGATAATCCCTTGACAAAAACACGCCCCACAGGTATACTGGATAAGCATAAATTTGTCATAAAGTTTCCACGCAGCCGGGGAGATAGCGGTGCCCTGTATCTGCAATCCGCTCCAGCAGAGGTGATGCCTTGCCCCGGACCGACCATTGCAAAGCTGCCTTGTGTAAGTGGCGTTGACGTTTGGGTCTTACGCAACGGAAACCTGTGAACCGTGTCAGGGCAGGAATGCAGCAGCACTAAGCAGGACCTTTCGTGTGCCGTAAGGCAGCCTGGACTGAGTTAACTGCACGAGTAACGTTTGTGATGCCGGTACAAAGCAAGGCGCGTGGATCTCAATCAATAAATCCAAACCTGCAGACTTTGGAAAAGTACATTCCAATGCCTGCAGGTTTTTTGCTACCTAAAACCGGCCAAAACCAGCAAAACCCCGCAGAAAATGCGCTTGCCCCTTGAAAACCTTTGCGTTATAATTACAAAATGGGTATACTAGTACATCGTTTACAAAATAACTAGCCTATTCGCTTGTCTGCAAATCCGATTGCACAGTTCAAAAAGCCTCAGCGTAGCCCGCTACGCCTGCGTTTTTTGAACTGCACACTCGAATCTGCATCCTACGTGATTAGGCCAGTTATTTATGAAACGATGTACTAGATATATTTTCAAAATCATTCTTATGGGCAACAGGAAAAATCCAGATTTCTGATTATGGAGGAAATGCGATATGAGAAGAATTGGTATCTTGACAAGCGGCGGTGACTGCCAGGCATTAAACGCAACCATGCGCGGCGTGGCAAAGTCCCTGTACAACATGTTAGATGATGTAGAGATCATCGGATTCGAAGACGGATATAAAGGCCTTATGTATGCAGACTATCAGATCATGAAACCGGCGGATTTTTCAGGTATCCTTACCCAGGGCGGAACCATTCTGGGAACATCCCGTCAGCCATTTAAGCAGATGCGTGTTCCAGATGAAAATGGCCTGGATAAAGTAGAAGCCATGAAACATACCTATAAAAAACTGAAATTAAGCTGTCTGGTGGTATTAGGCGGAAACGGAAGCCAGAAGACCGCCAATATGCTTAGCGAAGAAGGCTTAAATGTTGTATCTCTTCCAAAGACCATAGACAATGACCTTTGGGGAACGGATATGACCTTCGGTTTCCAGAGTGCAGTAGAGGTAGCTACCAATGCCATTGACTGCATCCATACCACAGCCGCTTCCCACGGAAGAGTCTTTATTGTAGAAGTTATGGGCCATAAAGTCGGCTGGCTTACCTTATATGCAGGACTTGCGGGAGGCGCGGATATCATCCTTCTTCCGGAGATCCCATATGACATCAAGGCAGTCTGCGATGCCATTACAAAGCGGACCAAAGCCGGAAAGCGTTTCTCCATTCTTGCAGTGGCAGAGGGGGCCATTTCCAAAGAAGATGCCGCCATGTCCAAGAAAGAATTAAAAGAAAAGAAGAAAAATGGCGTTGTTTACCCCTCTGTTGCTTACGAGATCGGCGCCCGCATCCAGGAAGTCACAGGAAGCGAAGTAAGAGTCACTGTTCCAGGCCACATGCAGCGTGGCGGAGAACCATGTCCCTATGACCGTGTGCTGGCAACCAGACTGGGAGCCGCTGCGGCAGAGCTTATTATAAACGAAGAATATGGCTATATGGCAGCTTTAAAAAATAATGAGATCACCAAAGTGCCGTTATCCGAAGTAGCCGGAAAATTAAAGACCGTAGATCCAAACTGCTCCATGATCAAAGAAGCAAAGCGGATCGGTATCAGCTTTGGTGATGAGTAAGAGTAATCGTAAAAGCAAGGAGTAAGAAAATGTCGTATACGGCATTATACAGAAAATGGCGTCCTGTCTCTTTTGAAGATGTAAAGGGACAGGACCCTATTGTCCAGACCTTAAAAAATCAGATCACATCGGAACGTATTGGCCACGCCTACCTGTTCTGCGGAACCAGAGGTACAGGTAAGACCAGTATTGCGAAAATATATGCCAGAGCGGTAAACTGCGAGCATCCGATTGATGGAAGTCCCTGCAATGAATGCGCTTCCTGTAAGTCCATTTTAGCAGGCACATCCATGAATGTAGTGGAGATCGATGCGGCTTCCAACAATGGCGTGGAAAATATCCGTGATATCAGGGAACAGGTGCAGTACCCGCCTACAGAGGGAAAATACAGAGTCTATATCATTGATGAGGTCCATATGTTATCAATCGGTGCATTTAATGCTCTGTTGAAGACTCTGGAAGAGCCGCCGTCCTATGTAATATTCATTTTGGCGACTACGGAGGTCCACAAGATCCCGATCACCATTCTTTCCAGATGCCAGAGATACGATTTTAAGCGTATTTCCCTGGAGACCATTGCAGGAAGACTGCGCCAGCTGACAGAGGCAGAGCACATTGAGACCGAAGATAAAGCGTTGATATATATTGCAAAGGCAGCGGATGGTTCCCTGCGAGACGCCTTAAGCCTTTTGGACCAGTGCGTAGCCTTCCATTATGGAAAGCTGCTGACCTATGAAAATGTACTGGACGTTCTTGGAGCAGTAGACTCCGGCGTGTTCAGCAGCATGTTTAATGCAGTGATCGAAGGACGCACCAAAGACTGCATTACCCAGTTAGAGGAGATCGTGATCCAGGGCCGTGAATTAGGCCAGTTTGTTACGGATTTTATCTGGTATCTGCGAAATTTGTTACTGGTACAGAGTGCAGATGATGCAGAAGGTCTTCTGGACATGTCAGAAGAAAATCTAAAACAGTTAAAAGAAGATTCCACAAAAACAGATGGAAATACATTGATGCGCTATATCCGTGTGCTTTCCGAGCTTTCCAACCAGCTGCGCTATGCCAGCCAGAAACGTGTTATGATAGAGGTTGCCCTGATCAAGCTGACCAGACCGTCTATGGAGCCGGATCTGGATTCCATTCTCCAGCGGTTAAAGCAGTTGGAAGCAGCAGTAGAAGATCTGGAAGCAGGGGGATTTATGCCGAAAGCAGGTATTCCCGGGCAAGTGGGAATGACTCCAGCAAATGCAGGTATGCAGGGCGTACGGCCACAGATGGCAGGCGTCCCGGTACAGCCGACAGCAGGAGCGCCAGGGGCTTCCCAAGGAAATATGGGAAATGCTTCTGAAACAGCAGGAGCAGCCATTGCCCCGCCAAATCAGGTCAGTCTTCCACCGGCCCAGTTAGAGGATTTAAATCTCATTCGCAACGAATGGGCCAAGATCATCCGCAGTGCAGGAGGCAGTGCAAGAGCCTGTTTTCGGGATACAGTGGTAGAACCTGGGGGAGAAGGCTGTCTTACCATTGTATTTCTTGACTCTATGAGCTATGATATGGGAAGGCGTCCTACTGTAATAGGCCAGTTAGAACAGCTGGTCCAGGCCAATTACGGAAAATCCATTTATTTTAAGACCCGTCTGGCCGGACGTGGAGAACGCTTAGACACTATATACGTTACAAAAGAAGACTTAGAAGATAAGATCCATATGGATATTACTTACGAAGATTAAAAACAAGAAAATTCAAGATGATTATGAGGAGGAACACACCATGGCAAAACGTGGCGGATTCCCAGGCGGTATGCCGGGAAATATGAACAATCTTATGAAGCAGGCACAGCGTATGCAGCGCCAGATGGAAGAGACTACCAAAGAACTGGAAGAGAAGGAATACACAGCAGCAGCTGGCGGCGGTGCCGTTACTGTAACTGTATCTGGTAAAAAAGAGGTAGTTTCCATTAAACTATCAGAAGAAGTAGTAGATCCAGACGACATCGAGATGCTGCAGGATCTGATCGTAGCTGCAACCAATGAAGCATTCCGTCAGATGGAAGCTGCAAGCAGTGAAGCTATGTCCAAGCTTACAGGCGGACTTGGCGGCGCTTTAGGCGGAGGCTTTCCGTTCTAATGGATTATTACAGCAGTCAGATCACCAAACTGATCGAAGAATTATCTAAGCTTCCGGGAGTTGGAGCAAAGTCTGCTCAGCGCCTTGCCTTTCACATTATCAATATGCCGAAAGAGCAGGTGGAGGAACTGGCCGGTGCTATGACCGGGGCCAGAAATAATGTGCGCTACTGCAAAGAGTGTTTTACACTGACGGACAAAGAACTTTGTCCTATCTGCAGCAGTGACAAGAGAAACCACAAGACCATTATGGTAGTGGAAAATACCAGAGACCTGGCGGCCTACGAAAAGACCGGGAAGTACAACGGAGTATACCATGTGCTCCATGGTGCCATTTCACCTATGTTAGGGATCGGGCCAAATGATATTAAATTAAAGGAGCTGATGCACCGTCTTCAGTCAGATGTGGAAGAAGTGATCATTGCCACAAATTCCAGTCTGGAAGGTGAAACTACGGCTATGTATATCAGCAAGCTGATAAAACCTACAGGCATTAAAGTCACCAGGATCGCCAGCGGAGTGCCAGTTGGCGGAGATCTGGAGTATATTGACGAGGTAACCCTTTTAAGAGCACTGGAAGGAAGAACAGAGCTGTAGCTGAGAGGAAAAGGCACAGGGAGATACAAAAATGGATAAATACGAATTTAATATTAAAGTTGAGCAGATCAAAAAGCTGGTCAACAAAAGCGACTATGAGACAGCTATGAAGATCGCGGATACCATTGACTGGAGAAGAGTCCGCAATGTAAATATCCTGTCTATGGTTTCAGGCATTTATGAGAAAAACGGGGAGTTCCAGGAAGCAAAAGATATTCTGCTTCTGGCTTTTGAACGTGCTCCTATTGGAAAACGCCTGCTTTATAAGCTGGCAGAACTGGCATTAAAAGAAGGCAGCACAGAAGAGGCAGAAGATTATTACAAGGAATTCTGCGACTTGGCAGCAGACGATCCACGCCAGTATATTTTAAGATACATGATCTTAAAGGCAAAAGGTGCGCCTGTAGAGCAGCTGATCCATACATTAGAGCAGTACTGCAATGCAGAACTGGATGAAAAATGGATGTATGAGCTGGCAGAACTGTATAATAAAGCAGGAATGGAGCAGCTTTGCGTTATGACCTGCGATAAGATCATGCTCATGTTCGGCCTTGGAAAATATGTGGATAAGGCCATGGAGTTAAAGCTTCAGTATGCACCTTTAAATAAATATCAGATGGATCTGGTAGAAAATAAAGATAAATATGAAGCCAAATTAAAGGCTGTAGAGCAGGAATACCGGAAAGGCACAGCCTTTATCCAGCCTGTAGAAAATACGGACCGCCGTCAGTTAGATCGTGACGAGGAAGCAGAAGACGAAACAGTCTATGCAGAGGAAGCGCAGGAGCCAGAGACTGGTTATGAACCGGAGTATCCGGAGGATGAAGAACCGGAAGAATACGAAGAAGAAGCTGAGGAAGAACCAGAAGAGACACCTGCAGTTACGATCCAGGAAGATGATGTAACAGAGGAAGAAATGGCATCTGAAGAGTCAGAAGACGCAGGAGATCCTGAAAATGATCCTTCTGAGGATGAGGCTTCTGAAGACGAGGCTATTTATGAGACAGCAGCCGCAGATGAAGATATCCGTGCCCGCCTTCATGAAGCACAGGCACAGGAAAACCTGGCAAGAGAAATGTCAAAATTATCTGCTGCAGCAGAGGAAGAAGACCTTCCAGAAGATGAAATGGCACAGACAAGGGCCCTTACAGATATCAGAGAACTGAGAAAAGGCCCGGTTTATTCAGGCTCCAATCATTTAATGATCGAAGCAGAGGTTCCTGAAAAGGGACTGGAACTGGCTATTGAAGCACTTCGCAAAATACATAAGGAAACCGGCGTAAAGAACCAGGCAGCAAAGATCTCTGGAGAGAAGTTAAACCGCAGAGGTGTATTTGCGCTGGCTGATAAACTGACTGGAAAAGACCTGATCATTGAAAATGCAGGGGATATGACAGAAGCCATCCTTCAGGAATTAAACCAGTTAATGGCAAGAGACGAGACCGGAATGAACGTAGTTCTCATTGATACAGCAAAACGTTTAGAAGAACTGCATCGCGTATATCCAGGTCTTGCAAAACGTTTTGAATGCATCGGTACTTCTGACAGCATCAAGGCGAAAAAAGCTGAAAAAACAGAAAAGCAGCCGGTCAAGACAGCGGCACCTTTAAACGAGGCAAAACCAGCAGCTAAGTCAGCTGGTACAGTAAAGAAAGTACAGCCAGTGGAAAGACCGGCAGCAAAGCCTCAGGCAGCACCAAAAGCAGCTGTAAAACCAGCTCCTCAGCCGGAGAAAAAGCAGCCAGCTAAGCCACAGCCAGCTAAACGCCCGGTACAGGCTCCTGTTGTAAAAGAACCAAAGCGTGCAGCAGAAGAACCAAAAGAAACAGAGATGGATATTGACGAGTTTGCAAAATACGCCTGCCAGTACGCAGGAAAGATCGACTGCAGTATTTCCGGCAAAAGCATGCTGGCTCTCTATGAGCGCATTGAGATCATGGAAGAAGACGGCATTGCCCTGACAAAGGAAGAAGCGGAAAATCTCATTGAAGAAGCAGCTGACAGAGCAGAAAATCCGTCCTTCTTTAAGAAAATCACAGGTATCTTTTCTTCCAAATATGACAAAGAGGGGCTCCTTATATTAAAGGAGGAGCATTTCTTATGAGAAAAATAAAACTGGTGGCGCTGGATCTGGATGAAAGAGAAGTTCTCAGAAAAGAATTAATGGCAATACCGGAACTTTCCATCAGTTCTTCCGTGTATAATAACCTGGAAGTAAATGCAAAAGGCGCTGATAAGGGTGCAGCTCTTTTATGGCTGGCGGACTATCTGGGCATTGACAGAGAAGAGACCATGTCATTTGGCGACGGGGAAAATGATATCCCTATGATCAAAGCAGCCGGTATTGGTGTAGCCATGGGAAATGCCCTGGATACAGTAAAAGCAGCAGCAGATACAGTTACTCTTACCAATGATGAAGATGGTGTTGCAGCTGCGATCAGAAAATTTATATTTGGATCAAGTGAAGAATGATGACAGAACATTGGTTATCCATAGCAGCAGGTGTATTTTTGCTGGCAATGATGTTATATGGTCATTACCGGGGCCTGCTGCGTCAATGTGTTTCTTTGGGTGCGCTGATATTAACGATCATCACTGTAAAAATAGCAACGCCCTATGTAACTGATTTTATAAAGGCAAACCCCATGATACGGGAGAATGCCGCTAATTTTATTATTGAAGTATCCGGCTGGGAGCCGCCTGCTGCATCAGAAGAAGGGGCTTTACCGGCAGTGCAGCGCATGTCCATTGAAGAAATGAAACTGCCCCAGTCTGTAAAAGACGTATTGCTGGAAAATAATAACAGCGAATTTTATAAATTACTGGGAGTAGAGCAGTTTGAAGAGTATATCAGCACCTGCCTTGCAGATATGCTGATCAATACAGTGGGCTCTGTCCTGGTATTTGCTGCCAGTTATGTGGTGATCCATCTGGTCATACGCTGGCTGGATCTTTTATCCAGGCTTCCTATTCTGTGCGGCTTAAATCAGATGGCCGGCGGTATTGTAGGACTGGCAGAGGGATTTTTGATCTTGTGGCTGGCAGGTTTTATCCTCAGCTTTTTTACAGAAACTCCCATGGGCCAGATGCTGGAAGCGCAGGTAAATAAGAGTATATGGCTGTCTTTCATATATCGCTATAATCTTATGAATCTGCTGTTAGGCGGATTAATACAGGGAATCCTGTAGCGATCTGCGACAGATAAAATTAATTGAATTAAATCTACAATAAAAACAAATGGACAGGAAGTGCGTTTATTTCAGCACTTCCTGTCTATTTGTTTTATATCTTTCCATGTTATATGTTCCTGGAAAACAAGGAAAATACTGGGAAAAACAGCAATGTACAGAAAAAGAAAAAATTGTGTAAAAAAAACATACAAATCCCCTTGACAACAACTGACAGTGATGTTATATTATAGTTCCATTGCGAAAGCGATGGCTCAAATAAAAAGAATTTGAGAAAATAAAAAAGTTGTTGACAAAAGCAATGAGACATGATAAAATGATTGAGTTGCTGATGAGCAACAAAAAAATAATTTTAAAAAGTTGTTGACAAATGCAATTGACTGTGATAAGATAATCAAGCTGTTGAGAATAAAACAACAACAAAGAACCTTGATAATTGAAGATTAAACAGTATGTAAAACCCTGAAAATTCAGAAAATAAAAGGTCTGGTTTAGACCTTTGGATTTGAGAAAATTCAGAACAAAAACCAAGTAATGAAGGTTTAGGATAAATTAGCCAAGCTAAGTAATCCGAACTTCGATCAACTTTTTAACATGAGAGTTTGATCCTGGCTCAGGATGAACGCTGGCGGCGTGCTTAACACATGCAAGTCGAGCGAAGCAATCTAAATGAGACTTCGGTGGATTTTAGATTGACTGAGCGGCGGACGGGTGAGTAACGCGTGGATAACCTGCCTCACACAGGGGGATAACAGTTAGAAATGACTGCTAATACCGCATAAGCGCACAGTACCGCATGGTACGGTGTGAAAAACTCCGGTGGTGTGAGATGGATCCGCGTCTGATTAGGTAGTTGGTGAGGTAACGGCCCACCAAGCCGACGATCAGTAGCCGACCTGAGAGGGTGACCGGCCACATTGGGACTGAGACACGGCCCA